>JAIOPQ010000028.1 GCA_021413825.1 Spirochaetia bacterium
GCAATACTGTCCCGTCCACAGGAGAAACGATTGTATTCTCGTCGCCCTCTATTGGTCGAGCGCCCTGCTTGAGATTCCTGATAAAGAACAGATTCAACGAACCATATTCTTTGATTTCTTTGGCAGCTTCCTCCACGGTTACCCCAAAAGCGCGAGAATAAGCCATGATGACCGGCTCGCGCACTGACCGCGGAAGCGGAGTAGAAGCAATCCATCCAAATATGCGCGAGAGCAGATTCTGAGGCAAGATTGTAAGAAATATTAAATAGATGTCTTTGCTAATCTCCCATTGGTGCGAAGCGGCAAGGTCACTTATCTCTTTAGACGCGCGGCCAGAGTCCATTGCTGCAATAAGTGTCAGGATGGTAACGAGCGCCATGCCCGACCACAGACCAATTAGGAGAACCGCTGGAGTAGCAGGAAACAAAATGGAAGCAGGCAATAATAAAACATAAACAATTGCAACTATTCTCCCGGACTCTGGCAGAGCTATCTGGATAGACAGAACCCAGGACAGAACCCAGAGCGAAGTCAGAAAGAACAAGGCCGTTCTAAACATTTGCGTGGCAGTGTCCATGGACCCGCCGATCCTGTGGGCAACAGCCGCACTCAGTAGCGCCACTACGGGAGCAAGCAAAGTTGAAAGCATGGCCGATAGCCCGGCTTTCGCAGGTTCGGTTCTCACAGCTGAAAAGAGAAAAGGTGCTTTAGATATCTCGCTTAACGTTAGGGCAAACAGCAAACCGGCCGCAATTGCGCCCGGTTCTCCCGGATTGGTAAATCCAGTCCAGATCCTACTTGAAATTCCTTCTTCACTTCCGTGCAAGCACCAGGCAACAAGCATCAGCAATGTTGCACAACCGGCGAGGATAGAGGCTATGGTTCCTGCAGTACGCATTCCAGAAAGCCCAATCAAGCCTGCCAGAGCGCCCACCAGAACAATCCACGAGGGCATGCGCTCGCCCGTGAGACCTGTCTGCAGTCCGGCAAATGAAACTCCTTGCGCAAATCCTTGCGCGCAAAGCAAGAACACTGCTATCATTATCAATATCCGAATCAACTGACTGGCCTTTGATCGCGCGTGAATTGAGACGGCTGCAGCATACTGGATAGGGGCAAGAATGAATGAAAAAACAAAAAGCCAGAGTAGGACGCCGCGCCCAAACATGCTCATGTAGATCACAGCACCGACTGCAGCACTGGCCGATAGAGAAAGGAGCATTGCTTGAAATTGAGTGATGGCCTGCGGACCGGGTGGTTGGTCCAACATGCCTGACGTTATCTTGATGGAGAGAGGAAACTTGAGAAATTGAAGCAAACGGAATCGAATGGTCAGAAAAATGCCCACAAGAATTGTGAACGAAATAATGGGAATTGCAACTTGTTGGTAGGTCTCTGAAATCATGATGCGCTCAGGTTCCTCTTTGTCTGATATTCGATCGTCTCAGGTCAAGGCATTTTGCCGACTCGCGGTTGTATTGATGTCTTTCAATGCCTCCAGCGCTATTCTGGCATTTCCGTTTGAGATCGGCATGACTGGAAGTGCGGGGTTCCGCTCGCCCAGCAGTTTCGATACTGGACTGGAAAATTTTCGCACAAGTCTTAGCCCCACAGTTATCGCTGCCAGCAAACACTCCAGCTTTAACAATATGCCATCTGCAGAGGGTTGGTTTCGCATCGGAGATGTTATTTCTGATCAGAGTTTTTTTGGACTAATGTTTGGGCGCACGTACGCACCGGATATTTCAATTCGACAGTTCAGATCAGATGGAGTTTATTTTACTTCCAAATGGAATTTCCTGATTCCTTACTTTGGACTGACCTATCACTATCGATTTCGCCCCCTGGAGTCACGACACTGGTCGTATGAAGTCGGTGGCACATTTGGCTTTGTAACTGAACCTCGATGGAGAACAGACGGCTACTATCAAAGCCGTTTTCAATTAAGTCGGCTGCAAACCAGTCATCGCGCCGCGTACGGTAGCCTCTTGCGCGTTGAGGGCGCAGTTCTCAAAAGTGTGGGTGATTATGTCTTCTTACGTGCGGGCCTTTCGCATACTTTCATGTACATGGGTCGATTCTCCGGAAATGTGAACGGCAACGATGGGTATTGGGTGAACCTGCGAAACGGAGGTCTGTTCCCGCTGGCCGCTTCCCAGTTCTTACAGACCTTCGCCGTCGATCCAGATCCTATCCTTGGACCTACGCAGGTATCCCTGATTCGTAAACAGACGGAACTTTCGCTAGGGATTTCGCAAATCTTCGTCAGTGTCGGTTTCAGATTTTGATTTACAATAACTGCCTGTCCCGGGACTGTAAGGCGATCGTGCGTAAGTTCATACTATTCCAGGTAGAAACAAATGAGTAACGAAAAAGTAATATCGATGCCCGTTCGAGAGATCACGGATCTAAAGGTAATCCTGGCTACCTGGTATAAATTCTTACAGGATCAATCAGATAAACTAACTCCAGACGATTTCTCGCGCTGTCTGCGTACGCCAGTAATCTTGAATCTTGAAACAAACGATGTAGAATTGCTGTTTACCGGCTCAGAAGAGCTGCTTAAGGGATTCAAAGATTTCATTCTGGCCGCAGGCTAGAAGTAAGCGGTCTAAGCGACCAGCAACGTTTCATTGACTTTTATCTAAACTTGAAAATTTGAAGCTTGGTCCGGCAGCCTGCTTAGGCCGCCGGCACTGGAATCACGCTACGTTTTCGGCTAACGTTTCTTCACGCTTCTCTGCAACGTGAATGATGTGCTCTTTCTCTATTTTAAGAACACCCAGCATCTGCAAGGCCTGGCAAACGGTGTAACCATAGTCGATTTCAAACCAGCGGTAAGAAAACTTGGGCGAACGCGGATGCTTGTGGTGATTATTCTGATATCCTTCGCCCATAACCAGCCAGGAAACAATGTTGTTATTCCTGGAATTATCTTGATTATCAAACGTCTGATAGCCCATTGAATGCCCAAACGAATTGACCATCCAACCTTGAATCGGATGCGTAACCATGCCTGAATAGAACGCAAATCCAATTAGCCAGCCACCGAATGCAACTGAAAGGCCAACGGAAATTGCCAGGTGCAGAGCATACGGCACCCACCAGAGTTTCTTTCTGTAAAGCACATGCACCGGAAAGTCCAGATCCGGAACCTCAGATGTGTACTGCTTCTTGCCAACCACAAGACCGCGCATAATGCGCTCGTATGAACGAAGCTGCTCAACAATCACACGAAGGATGCTTGAATTCAAGGGACTGTGCGGATCCTGCTCAGCGTCAGAATGACGGTGATGAAGTCGATGCATCGTTACCCAGGTTTTTGCATCAATGCCCATGACCCAGGGCCCGCTTGCTACGACGAATTTGCGAACACCAGGGGAAAGAGTCACGGCGCCATGAGTTAGACCACGGTGGTAAAACACTGAGATGTAGGTTGCGTTGATTGCGTAGGCGACGGCGAAAATCACCGCGCATAATACATAATATTCCATACTAGAGCCTCCCTGCTATATCTAACTGTGTTAGATATAGCCAGAATTCCAATCCATCCTGGGAACGCAAGGGGTTTTTATGTGGATCAAGGAGCCGGGGCGTGTAAACGCCCGGCTGTGTTGAAAGCCCTCTCAGTGGCTCAATTTGAACTTAGAAGCCATGGCAATCCCGAGGCTGTCGATTGCGTATTCTTCTGCCAGTTTGAAGCGATGGACTCGCGCATCCCCGGAAAGCTTTAGGCTCGTTTTTGCAAGCGCCAGTGAGTTTAGCGTGCGAGTTGCAGTCTCTACAACCTCAAAAGAGGAGAAATCCTTCTTCTGACCTTCAAGCCCCTTATACATTGTTACAAGCGATTCCAACTCAGAAAACAGTTCTGTCTGAACCTTTGCTTCTGGGGCAGCTTCGCGTGAAACAAGATCCAGCATTTCTTTCAAATGCGATCTTAGTCCGCCTGTTTCTGCCATGCCACTTACAACACCACCAATGGCCGCGTTCACCTGAATCTGTGTGGTTCCATCATAAATGTTTGTGATACGCGCATCTCTGTACAATCGCGCCACGTCATATTCCTCAATGAATCCCGCTCCACCAAAAACCTGAATCGCGTCATAGGCGATTGAGTTACACATTTCAGAAATGTAGTACTTTGCCATCGGAGTGATCGTGCTCGCTAGTTTTTCCCATTTTCGCATTGATTCGTCTTTGGGGGCCTTTTCGTTTGCGTTGATTGCGCGGAGTGCTCGCCAGTGATAGTGATCCACTGCCGAGGCAGCTTCAATCATCAAGCAGCGCATAGCCTTTGATTCCCGCTCCATACGACGCAGCATTTTTGCTACCGCCGGAATTTGATCGATTGGTTTTCCAAATTGAATCCGCTCGCGTGCGTACTTCTGTGCTTCAAACCAGGCAGCCGTTGCAAGTCCGGTTCCCTGCGAAGCAACGCTGAGGCGCGCGCCGTTTAGCATTCCAATTACGTAGCGCGAAAGACCATGGCCTTCCTCCCCAATCAAATGACCCTCAGCATTCTCAAAGGCAACTTCGCATGTAGGCGATGCTTTAATTCCGAGCTTCTTTTCAATACCGGTAACTTCTATGTCTTTTCCTTCCACAAGAAAGAACGATAGCCCGCGCGCGCCACTGTCAATTCCGCCGGTACGAGCGAGTGCAAGGAGAGCTGCAGGATATTGATTCAGACCGCATGCCATTGTTTGAAAGCGCTTTGTCCCGGTGAGCCGCCATTTCCCGTCTACCTTTTCGGCGCGTGTTCTAATAGAAGGAAGATCGGATCCAAAATCCGCCTCGCTTAGCCCCATCGTTACCGAATAACGATCGTGTATTAGCTTGGGGATCCACGCTTCGCGCATTTCCTTATCCGCGTATGCTTCGAGAATTGCAGCAAGGTTGACAGATGCCACGGAGATGCTGATCGCACCATCGGCACGATAACTCATTTCATGGCCAAGCGCCTTGACGACGTTTGGAACCCCAAGCCCCCCGTATCTGCGCTGAAATGCAAGTGGACGAAGCCCTGCATCGTTAAATTTCTCAAAGAATTTTTCAATTTCTATTGGATGAGTGACTTTCCCATTCTCGAATTTCAACCCCTGCCGGTCCATTGGGGCAGCAAGTTGCGACATTTCGTTTCCGCATAGATCGCCGTAGCCGTCTAGAATCTGCTCGTAAAAAGCCTTAGCTTCCTCGTGCGAAGTGGGGGCCATGGCTAACCGCTCGTTCCCTGTGGCCTTGTATTCCTTTGCGTCGCTGAAGCCGTCTTCGTAGAGGTCGATTGCCTCTTTCCAATCTATGAAATGCTTGAAGTGATTTTGTAGGTCTTCGTTGTCAGTGTAGTAATTTCCCTGGATCATGGGGCATTCCAGGCTTTGAACTGCGCTCAGGCAAGGAATTAACTCAGGCCCATCCTACTGCATATTGATTATGCGCGGGTTACTGAGGTCTGGTCATGTGCGCGGCATAGATCTTTCCGGTTGCACAAACTCTGGCCGGAGTAAAACCGTTTGGTTTAAAATCAATGGTTCCGCCACAGCTTTCCGTTGTGTCGCCGGATTTGAATCCGGGATTCTTTCCAATCACTGTAAACGAAGCAATTCCGTGATCGCGCAGCAAGGCCTGAATTCTTTCAATGCCCTCATCTGAATCCGCGAGGAAAACCCTGCGTTTTCCAAAGCTGTTTTGCAAATTCAGGGACAAAGCATATTCACGCAGAACCAGAACAGGCTGCGTATGCCTGGAGGTGAATGCATTTAGATTCCGGACTTCCTCTGAAACTTCAGAATAGAAAGTGAATGCATTCAACGTTTGCCTGGCCGAATATCCAAAAAGCACGATAAGCAACACGATTGCAAGTCTATAGGGCCAAATCCCAAATCTCAAAATCGCCTCCACTGCTTTGAGACTCAGGACCACTGCAAGGGGAAACAAACCAAATAAATAGCGCGGCGCCATATGGTCGCCGTGATTGGGTGACGTTAGCAAAATCAAAATAGTGCTGATGCATAATCCAAGCCACGTAATTCTTATCACTCGTCTCTTTTCAAGTAGGCCACTAATAAATGCAAGGAGCAGGAATGGCGACTGTGGAATGAGACCGCGCAATTTGGAAAATAACGTCTCCTGAATAATATAGAGGCGACTCAAATTTGCGCTTTCATCAAGGGTCAGAGCAAATCGTAAACCCAATGGATGGCCATGAATGTACGTATTCAGACAGAGTAACACAGTGAACGGAATCAGAAAACCAATAAGAGAAAATCCCGGAATACGAAACCAGGCTTTGTCTGCTA
Source organism: Spirochaetia bacterium (assembly GCA_021413825.1). Classification (GTDB taxonomy): domain Bacteria; phylum Spirochaetota; class Leptospiria; order Leptospirales; family Leptonemataceae; genus JAEUSB01. Next base: position 6,297 of record JAIOPQ010000028.1, read on the forward strand.
GAAGAACTGCAAACCCAAATCCGATGGTTACGAAGATCACCTCAAGGCGAAAGTACAGTGCCACAGCGGATACAAATCCAAACCGGATCAGATCGATTGCTGCGCCGTGATCGACATAGCGTATGAGCCAATAGATGGAAAGAGTCGAAAGAAAAATCGCAATAGGATACTCGTGAAATACAATATTGTAGAGCAAGACCCGGGTTCCAATCAAATAGATGGGAATTGAAAATGAAATTGCCCAGTTGTTCAGGCCACAACGCCTTCCAATTAGAGTTAGCAGGAAAATGGTTCCCACAACGGAAAGAAATCCAGGGACATACATTCCAGCAGTGCCCAGGACTTGATAAAAAGGAGCATTCAGTACCGGGAAATATGGAGGAAAGTCAATGTAATAGGCTTGCTGTACTTTTCCTATAAACGGTTTCCTGAATGGAATGAATTCTCCGGAAGGATCAATGTCCGCTCCGTGATACTGAAACGCCAGGGAAGAATAGTTTGTGCTGATAACATCTGTCATCTGCAAATACATGATTCCAAAGTCGCCAAACTGTGTTTTGCGATCACCGTGAAAGAAGATTAGCCAGAGCGCAAACAAGCTCCCAGCGCAAGCTACTCCAATCAGGAATCGACGAGATGTCACGCCGCAGATTCTCCGGATCTATTTTCTCTTCCGCACCAGGAAGTATGCCCGCTAGCTGTGGGCTTGCGAAAGCAAGTATCATTCTTATACTGGCAGCGGTCAAAGAATCTGCACAATGATGGAAGTTTAGAATATTCTGTGGCGGACGGGACAGAACCAGGGATTGGTTTGAGCTCGCCTTCTTTTGCGCGCGCAGGCAGAGCATCAAACAGGGCTTCTGTATACGGATGGACTGGTTGTGCAAAAATATCGCGCACTCGGCCTTGCTCGACTACCTGACCAGCATACAGAACGGACATTGTGTGCGCCGTACTTGCAACGACGCCCAGATCGTGCGTAATCAGAAGAATTGCAGTTCCTAGATCTGTTTGAAGTTGATTCATTAGTGCAAGGATTTGCGCCTGCACCGTTACATCGAGCGCTGTCGTTGGTTCGTCGGCGATTAATAATTCCGGTTTAAGGGCCAGGGCCATCGCAATCATGATTCGCTGTCGCATACCCCCTGACAATTGATGCGGATATTTTTCAAATACCAGATCCGGTTCTGCAAGACCTGTATTTCCCATCAGATCAATTACGCGCCTTTTGAGCTTTTGCGGATCAGACGACTCGTGTAAAAGGATGGCTTCTAGAATCTGATTTCCAACACGCATAACTGGATTGAGCGCCGTCATCGGTTCTTGAAAAATCATTGCGATATGCTTTCCGCGAATTTCGCGATACTGAAAGGGATTGAGCGAAAGCAGGTTTGTGTCGCGAAACAATAATTCCTTTGCCTCTATCTCCACGCCTGTGCGTGGCAAAAGGCCCGCCAGGGCAAGCGATGAGACGGATTTGCCACAACCGGATTCACCCACCAGGGCATGCGTTTTCCCTGCTTCGATCTTGAAACTCACACCGTCCACTGCCTGTGCCAGGCCATGGCGGCTATGAAAGCTGACTTTCAGGTTCTGAACGGAAACAAGAGACACGCGTCCAGAGGTCCAGGTTTTCGGACTTTTGGCAATTGAAATTAAGAAGCCGGGTCCCGCACTCCGAAACTATATGTAGTATGAGCAGTGCCGTGTCAGGGTTTTCCAGTTTAAAGGTTCGATTCATAGCTCTGTTTCTTACGGCCTTTCTAATCAGCATCGCAATCATTGTGGGCTTCACCGCACTTTCAATCGATCGTCTATTGGTTCGCATGATTCACGATGAGCTGGAAGCGAACACCATGGCAATGTCAGCGTACATTGACGCGCGCGATGAGCGCCCCTGGAAAATCGACGAAGAAAATGGGAAACTGTACAAAGGTGAACTGGGAATAGACGGGAATCTGACCCTGGTCGACAAGATCAGCAGAATTACTGGTTCCGAGGTAACGATATTCAAAAACAATGTACGTGTGGCCACCACCGTTCGGCTACCGGATGGATCGCGAGCAATCGGAACAAAGGTTTCACAAAGAGTCGAAGACATCACTCTGATCCAGGGTAAAGCATATATGGGTCCGGCCGATGTGGCGGGAAGAATTCTTGAATCGGCTTACGAACCCATAAAAAACTCACAGGGCAAGGTAATTGGTATGCTCTATGTGGGCCGTGATCCTGCAGAGCACGGTGCAGAGCTAAGCCGTTTACGGTTTCGCATTTATATCCTGGCAGGTATTCTGATTGCTTTGATTATTCCAGCAGCCTGGCTGCTTGTTAGCCGTACACTTGCGCCGCTTAATCGCTTGATTGATTGGACTCGCAAAATCTCTGGCGGTGAACTCAGCGCGCATTTCGAAGGCGGTACAGTAATCCGCGGCGAAGTGGGCGAAGTATCATCGTCGCTCAAAGAAATGATTGTTAACATTCGCCAGATGATCCTGCTGATTAAGCAGACGGGCGTTCGCACGCAGGAGTCGGCAGAAAACCTGGTGGCATTCTCCGGACAATTCGCAGGTGGCGCCCAGGATCAAGCAGCCGCAGCCGAGCAGGCATCAGCTGCGATGGAGGAAATGGCCGCGTCCGCAGAAAGCGTAAGCGATCGCGTAAGTGCGTCAGTCCAATCCATGGAAGCAATCAATCAAAGTCTGATGCTTTTATCAAAATCAAATATGGAAGTGAGATCCTCCATGCAGGAGCTCACAGGACTCTCACGCTCTGCTTCTGAAAAGGCCAGAGGCGGAGAAGAACAAATCAAAGCCGCAACCGAGGCTATGGATCGTATTCAGTCGACTGCAAGCAAGATCACAGAGTTCGTTGGAATTATTACCGAGATCTCAGACCGCACAAACTTACTTTCATTAAATGCCGCCATTGAAGCTGCGCGTGCAGGCGACGCCGGTCGTGGGTTTGCCGTAGTTGCTCAGGAGATTACCAAGCTGGCTGATCGCACTCTTGCAAGCGCCAAGGAAGTTACTTCCCTCATTCACGCGTCACTCGATTCAATCAAGAAAGGAACGATTCAAGTTGATTCAGTTGCCAGCAATCTGGGTGGGATTGTGCAGGACGTTAAGAAGATTGATCGATTCTCAGAAACCGTGATGGAGAAAATCAGCCTTCAGACAATCGACGCACAGAATATATCCGATAACGCCGGGGGCCTCGTTTCCACTTCTTCTGAAATTCTAACGAGCCTCTCTGAACAGAAACGAGCAACACGCGAAATCGAAACTACAATCGGAAATGTTTCAAGCACGGCCCAATCTGTTAGCTCAAGCACCCAGGAATTGCAGAGCCTGGCTGCAACATTGCGAGAAAGTTCAGAAGAGCTTTTGAAAACCGTGGCTCGTTTCCAACTGTAGCATCTAGCCAAACCTATCTTGTACTGCTTGTGCGCGGGTCAAGTGCGTCACGCAATGCATCGCCAACAATATTCAAAGACAGTACGAGTGGAAAAATTCCCACAAATGCGCTGCCTGCAAACACCCACCAGATGGACGGAGATCGCATCAGTTCCTTTTCCGCCTCAACTAGCATGGCACCCCAGGAGGCTGTCCCCTGCTCGACTCCAATCCCAATGAATGTCAAAATACTTTCGGCAAGAATAACCGAAGAACAGAAAAGAGTAAAATCGATAATAATCAAATACCGTACGTTTGGCATCAGGTGCTTCGTGAGAATCCGAAATGTCGAAATCCCCGCAGCGCGCGCCGCCGTAATATAATCCAGGCTTTTTTGCTTCATCGTTTCGCCGCGAATTAATCGCGCCGTGCCTACCCAGGAAGTTAGCCCAATAGCCAGACAAATCCAGAAAATCCCACGGCCAAATACCATTAGAAACGCAATCACAAACAGAAGCCATGGAATACTTGCAATCGTTGCCATGAGCCACTGGATTAAGTCATCGAGTTTGCTGCCGAACCATCCTGAAATAATTCCAAATGCAATCCCGATTGGAAAGGCAACTGCTGCCGTTCCAAATGAAAGAATAAGCGCGGTGCCCGCACCCTGCATGACAGCATAGAGGATATCCCCTCCGTTTATGTCCGTCCCAAGCAGATGAATTCCCTTCACTAAATTCAGCGGATATTCTTCTTTGCGCAATTTGATTCCAGTAACCTCTGCCGCAAACGGAGCGCTATATGTGCGTTCCTTTGGCATGCCGGAGTATGCTAGATCAAGTAAGCTTGGATCAGAAATCTTACCGGTGCCCGGAATCTTAATCTGACTTAGCAATCCTACAACAAGATAAATGGCGATTGCAAAGAATGCAATTCTAACCCGTTTCTTGTTCCAGAGTTCACGACGCGCATCCTTGAGATTTTCTGCGGTCAAAAATTTACGCAGCCCGGCAACCAGAGTGATCGCCAGGCATACCCAGAGAATATCAAACAAGATTACAATCATTCGAGAACCACGCGCGGATCTGCAAGAATATAGGAAATATCCGTGAGCAAGCTTCCCAGCATGTAAAGGAACGAGCCCAGATACACAATGACCTTGATTACCTGGAAATCCTGGGACAAAATCGCAGAGTACATCATGTCACCCATTCCAGGAATTCCAAAAAAATTCTCAAGGATCAATGAACCGGTGATTAGAAAGGGTAACGACATTACGACAGATGTCAGGATCGGGATAAGGGAATTGGGTAACACGTGTTTAAATAGAACCCCCGTTTCACTTACACCCTTGGCTCTTGCGGTACGAATGTAGTCTTGCTCCATCTGCTCCAGAAAGACAGTGCGATAGAAACGAATATGGCCTCCGAGTCCTGCAAGAAACGCAACGAGAATCGGGAGCAACGCATGATTGTAGACAGGAACAAACTTGAGAACCTTCCCAAACAGCAAATTGCACACAAGCAAATAGACAGGAATCGGTATACTCATCATCGCAACAGTTATGAACAACGTTGAAATATCCAGAGCAGATTCGCGGAAGTAGGCGATGAACAATGCCATTGAGATCGAAAACATAAGGCTCAAAGCAAAGGTTGGAGCCGCAATCGCGAGCGAATAAGGCGCACGCTGTAAGATTGCAACCCCAATCGGTTCCTTGCTTTTATCTACGCCAAAATCAAAACGAATAATTTCTCCCAGGCCCAGGAAAAACTGAGAATAGAAGATGTTCTTTGATCCTAGCTCTGGATGTTTTCTTCCGTCCGCGCGTTCAACCTCAGCATCAGATGGAAGATTCACAAATCGGGGAAGATGCATGTTGTTATTTCTAACCCAGGCCTGGAGAGCCGGGGTCTTTGCCTGCGGCATATGGACCTTTGCAATCGCAATTGGATCACGCATATGAAATAGACCGAAAGTAATGGCGTAGACACCCAGGAAGACCGGGATTGTATAAAGCAGGCGTCGAATTATGTAAATGCCCATCAGTTTAACTTCTTGCTGTAGGTTCTGAACGCAAGCACAGCGGGAATTAGTATCGAGAGTAATACTCCAATCATAAGGGCATAGCCAGTCCACGGAGTCCGATTCCAATCGCGCACGGTACTTTCGCGCTGCCCGGCATCCAGATCGCGAAATTTCAATTGGTTCAGATTAGTTGGATGGGTGCG
>JAIOPQ010000030.1 GCA_021413825.1 Spirochaetia bacterium
GGAAATGTTTGAAAGCAGTCTCGACATGCAACAGCACGTTAATTAGCCTTTTCGGAATACATAGAATCAATCACCGAATGATATTTTTCACTGATTACGTGGCGCTTAATGGACATCTTTGCAGACAGTTCATCACCTACCTCGAATGCTTTGGGCAGTAAACGCACATCTGCAACTCGTTCAAAGCTCTTGAAACCGTTCTCTGAGTTGACGGCCTCCTTTACCTGTTCCATGATTTTCTCACGGACTGTTTGATTGGCTGCCAGCTCTTCGTATGTTGCACCGTAGTCGGTAAACTTATCGCGCACAGGTAGAATCAAAGCTGCCAGATATTTCTGATCCTGGCCCACAACCATGACCTGATCAATAAACGGAGACTGTGCGATTTTGTTTTCAATCGGCACTGGCTCGACGTTTTCCCCATTCAGCAGGACTACAGTTTCCTTTGTCCGTCCAACTATCTTAAGCGTATTGTTATACGTCATGATACCCAAATCGCCCGTATTAAACCAACCATCTGGTGTCAGAACTTTGGCGGTTATGTCAGGGCGCTTGTAATAGCCTTTCATGATCTGTGGTCCGCGCACATGGATTTCTCCCTTCACGCCCTTCTTGGGCGGATACAGAATTGTTCCATTTTCCACGTCTCTTAGACGAATTTCTAATTGTGGAAAAAGGGGACCTACGCTTCCGATTACCAGATGATTGGGTGTGCGAAACGCAAGGCCAGGAGAAGTTTCAGTCAGGCCATATCCCTCAAACAATGGAATTCCAATCGCATTGAAAAATTCGTCGATGTGAAACGGCAAGGCGCCTCCTCCTGAAACAGTGCCGCGCATTCTTCCTCCAGTTGCCTGTCTGATTTTTCTTAGAACAATTGCGTCTAGAATCAGGTTGGGAATAGAAAGCAAAATGAGCGCGATGAAAGAACGCAGAGCCATCAATGCCGAGACCAGAACATTTCTTCCCGTTGTATCCAAACGGTTACCACGGAAAAAATGCAGGGCGCGCTGAACTTCCAGAGCACATGCATAGGCCATCTTGAAGAGAATTTTCTTAACGGAAGATCCGGATTGAATTTTGGACTGAATGCCCTGATAGATATTCTCCCACAGTCGAGGCGCAGACGCCATAAAGGTAGGTTTAACGATCGCCAGGTCTTCGCGAATATTTCGAATGTTTGTATAATACTGGGCAGCACCTCTTGAGACAGTGCCCATTTGAAACACTCGCTCAAAACTGTGCCATACAGGTAGAATAGAAAGAAAGCGATCCTGCGGGCCAATATCAATTGGAATGTTGCGCAATTGTGAGAGCATGTTCGCATGCGTTAGCATCACACCCTTGGGCTCCCCTGTAGTGCCCGAAGTATATATGATAGTAAAGAGGTCTTCTGGTTTGATATCCAGAACGCGCTCTTCTACTCGTTTGTCGCCGGAGTCGCGCAACTGTTTTCCTCTGGCAATTACCTGCGCCATCGTTTGGACCTTATCTCCAGTAGCCAATCCTTGCGGATCCATAAGAATGATGTGCGAAACGTTCTGTAAATGTTTGAGGCTATTCTGTACCTTCCGCAACGTTGCATCGTTTTCAACAAACACGATCTTGGCATCCGAGTGTGGGATAATATACCTGATGTCCCCTTCTGTTACGTCAGTTCCGCGAGGAACGTCTGCAGCTCCACTGAGCAGTACACCGTAGTCTGCAATAATCCATTCTTTGCGGTTCTCGGAGAGAATAACTACGTGCTCGCGGGCTTTCAATCCCAGCTCAATCAATCCTGTGGCGAGCGCCACACCAGCATCGTAAACCTCGCGAAAGGTAATCGTTTCAAACTCTTTGTTTTTGTTTCTGGTTCCGAATGCAGGCCTGTCGCCGTATTTCTGTGCCGTGTCGTAGTACAGTTTGGCCAGGTTATTGGCTGTTACGTTTGAACTCATTGATTTCCCCTTCGCTTGCGAAAAGAATATCAGACTTCTTGAATCGAGTCTTGAACGGAGCGGCTATTCGGAGAAAAAAATCGCAGTAAACGGATCTTTCTTTTTTGTAAAATCGCCAGGACCAACACCGAAGGATCTGCGAAAGATTCGCGTAAAATGGGACTGATCCGCAAATCCACCTTCATGCGCGGCATCCAGCAAGTGCGTATTGTTTGCCAGATAGTCCACAGCCTTCTTTGTTTTTAACCAGAGGCGATAGGCTGAAAAAGGGACTCCCGTTTCTTCTCTAAATAGATGACGATACCTTTCCACGGAAAGCGCGGCTTCCGCAGCGAGCCGGGGAAGCAGGAAATCCTCCAGCTGCGCATTCGAAATACTTTTCCGTATGCGCGGGTCGAGATCACGATTTGCTTTTCCGGAGGAATTTTGATTCAGAATTTCCAGTATCTCCGCACGAACGTTCTTGTTAGCCTTTGTAAGCGCATGCTTGATTTGATCTTTCATTTGATCCGTGAAGAAATCACCCACCTCAAAAACAGTTTGCTTCGCACGCAAACTTCTGTCGTGAAAAAGATGGTAGCCCGTCGTCATGGGATCCAGATAGAGCAGCGTCAAATTTCCTTCCGCTCCTCGCATTTCATGGCTCAAGCCCGCGGGAACAACTGCGGCGCCGTAGGTTTTCCACTCCCCGTCGCGACTGCGCAATTGAACAATCCCTGAATCCGGCAGGCTGATCTGAATAAAATAATGGCTGTGACGACCACTTACAAAGCCCTCGCCTCGATATGTTGCAAAATTATCCCAGATGAGAAATTGTTTCATGTGTGTGTGTGTGGATGGTTAACCCTTCTTTCGAAATGAGCCCCGCGCGTAGAGATTCTTTAGTGGCAGTTTTTTTCCAACGCGATAGACATGAAAATCCGAATCTATGGTAATAATTTCAGAAATCGTTTCTGCTTCCGCCGCCACGATGAGAGAGGCATCCGCCAGATCCATCGGTACATTTGCGTATTTTTCCATCAGCGCCTCGAATCGATCCAGATGAGCTGACTCGATTTGAAAAATTTCCAGACCGCCTCTCCGCATCCATTCAAGCAATCGTTTGTGTGCTGTCGCATTGCTCAGAAGATAGAATGCCTCTGTGAGAGCGGGCCATGTCGTGACCAGCCGGCATCGCAGACGCGTTAAAACCGCCTTGATCCCAGCGTGATGTCGATCCCTGGAATCAAACAGAGCGATAATTGGGCCTGCATCAACGAGAACGCTTTTCATTGAAAACGGCCTTTAGTTTTTTCTTATACGTTTGTGAGAGTGTTCCGTCGCTGTTGGATTCAACTCCAAAAAGGTCCTTGCCCAGTTCAAAGGAACTCAGGTTAGATTTTTCCAGATCAAAATAATGACGCAAAGCATCCTTTACAATATCAGAGCGAGAGCAGCCCAGGGCTCGCGCACGAGTCGCAAGAGCGCTTTCCAAATCTCTTGAAAGGCGAACGGTAAGCATGGTGTCATACAGATTGTATTACAGGGAATGTCAAGCGGGAAGATGAAGGGAGAATGGCCGAGTCGCCTCTCCCTGTCCTCAGCCGGTTTTTCTCAGGCCAAAGTCGCTGATCGTCTGAGCTATCACCGCATTGGATTGCGCTCGATAGATCGGCGGAATCATTTCCAACCACTCGCTGTAATCCTTATCTCTCTTGAGTAGAATCAAACCGATCCCTTTGTTCACAAGAGTGCGCAAGAATCTACTGTGGCGGAGTACCTCGCGAAAAGGCGCGGCGACGGCCAGATATACGTAGTTCGAAAATTCAAGAAAGGATTCTGCTTCGGAAATTCCTTTCATATCTACGGACAGTTTCACCTCGACTGAAAGAATCTGCGTGTCAGTCATTCCAAGATCGGTAAGGCTTGCAGCGCGTACGCAGACGAGGTCAGGATTTTGCCAGGTTCCGCGATCCGGGAATGCATCCGACTTCTGGATTGGTTTGCCGCCAGGACGATCGCATCGAATGACCCATTGTGAATAATTCGTCACAGACTTCACGGCGTGTTGTTGAACAAAGCGAACCAGTGGACGCGTATCTTTATCGTACAGTGAATATTCGGAAGAGATTTCAAACGGTGCAGTGGTGACGGAAAAAGAACCACCGTGTCCATTTAACAAATCGGATGAGAGATGAGCCGGATGAACGACAGAGAAACCACCAGAACCAGGAATGCCGGTCGTGAAGCCCGCAAATGAAAGGCATGCCTTGATCCCTTCGTAAAGCTGAGGAGACAACCCAAACTCGGTGAGCAGTTCCAGGATTTCCTTTTTTGTTAGAGATGGATGAATCGGATCTGGATACCAGAGTGATGTAAGTCTCCAAAAAACAAGATGCAGTGCACGCCACCTGCGAACCAGGTATTTGGCCGGGGGACGTTTTAGCTTGGGCTTATTTTTTGAGTCGCGAATGGCCAGACCAAAGTATTCAAGAATTGGTCTGACATTTCTGCGCGCCTTCTCGTTCTCTTTTAGCTCTTCGGGCATGAATTCCCTGAGGCGTCTTGAACGAGCGCTCTCCTCTTTCAATGATCGATAACAGCTGAGCACCAATCTGGCAACGCGCTGTAAACGCGGATCAATCCGAAACGAATAAGAAGCCATGCAGCCCGGAATGTGAGGCGTGCCCGAGAAACGTCAATATCGAAAATTACAATGAGGTCTCTTAACGTCCCTCGCGCCAGCATCGGCTCCGCCATCCATGGCTCACGCCGATGTTTGTCCATCCATGGACATCAGGATCGACGGCCGCGCCCTGCGGCCTAGGCCGCTCTCGCACATCCATGTGCTCCGCGGCACCTGTGCATCCATGCACAATGAAGCCCGGTCCGCGAAAGCGGAGGCGCCCGAAAGTATTACAATCCACTACCCCGCAGATCCAGCCGCCCAGTCTACGATGATGATCCCATTTGCGCCGAGCTTTGCATGAAGTTTGGAACCTGGATACATCAGTGGAAGCGCGCTTGCAGGAACTGCATTCACAACCGCTGTTTGATAGGGCGTGTCCACGCCTTCGTAGACTGTGAGTGATAGGGTAAATCCATCCACTCCGTCCGCATTCTTGAGCTTCGCGTTTACACTTGAGAGCAGGATGACTTTGATTGGCTTGCCGTGCTCAAGAATGTGAGCCGCGCTGTTTTCACCCGTTGTCCTGGCCATTGTGATCACGGGCATCTGGGCTGCAAAATCGATGTAGACCTTACTGTGATTGCTGGGATCCACTCGCACTGGAACCGCAACGCCCTTGCCGATTTTGGAGAGAAGGATTTCTTGAATGCGCTGCACTGCTGTTGCCTGGAATGGAGGGACTCCGTCGATCAACACATTCATGGCGATTGTACACTTGCGTTCTTGCAGGGAATTGTTCACGCGCATTGTGAGACCAGAAGCAGAAAGGCTGATGATTTCACCCCTGCCCAGTATTCCATTGGCCATGACATTGTCGTCTGTTGAGCCGAGTAAATTTCCAAAAAAGCCCATATCATCCCCCCGGATTTCTATTCGTGAAAGTATGAACCTATTAGACGACTCGGACTGAATGCAAGCTCAAAAAAATCCAATATTACTCGCCTTCCCATTGGATTGCTTTTAGAAAGCTTTCCTTGTCCTTCAGATTTTTTTTTGAGATGGGTTTGAGCTCAACGCTCCCTACTTCCTGGCAATCTTTGCCGTTGTTGAACTTAGTATGTGTAATTCTGTCCTGAGTAATAAAGGCCGGTAAAGTTCCAAGCCATGCCACCTTATCCTTTTGTTCAACGGCGATTATCTTAGCTCTCTCATTTCGCATAACGTTAATCTGAAAACGATTTGTCGGCGTCAAAGCACTCAAGTTTACAGAACTCCAGTTGCGACCCACGCCTACAGCGCGAAGATCAGCACCAGACCGATTGACTGTCCCTGTAATACAGGTGAACTCTGTCTTGGGCTCATCAAAGTTCCACCATCCTGAGCGATCTATTTGATCAAATATAAGCGTGCTGACTGACGGGCATTCCGAACGGGACTGCGAATCACATTCCGCATTGGGACGAGACTCTTTGGCATTGCCTTTGAGATCCCAATCGCCGGTATCATTCCTTCTATAGACGTTGAACGATCCGTATGCAGCTGGCTCCATTTCCAATCTCAATCGCGCAGAAGAGGCAAGTATGGCTTCGGTTGCGTTCCAGAGAAATCTGAGGCGCACCATGCCTGCAGACTCCAGAATTGCAGGAGAGCCGTTCACAATCGTGTTTGTAGAAATTCCTGCGAATGCGAAATCGCGGGGCTTGCGCAGTTCCAGAACTTCCGCCCGAACAGCAGCGTTTGCAGGCACCTTGAAAGAATTCCCCGGAATGCTAATTCGTGTGCCAGATTTGAGCACAAGCTCCGTCGTCTGTCCCACAAGGACAGGAAATGCTTCAACGCCGGATTCACTGGACACATTGGCGGAATCTCCGTCGCGGCGATCGAGTGGATCGGACAGGGGTAGATCCTCCGGATTCAGATTCCATCTACGCTCTTGTTCCTGAATGATGCGCAGGCGCTCTTCCGGCGAAAGTTCGCCTTCAGAGGGACTCTCTGCGCGAATTGTAGCTGCAAGTGCAAGTATGAGCGGAAGGAAAATAGATGTTCGGATTCGTTGCATGATTGACTCAAGAATCAAATCGGAAGCGGAGACAAAAACCTTAGCTTAGTGCATGAAATTTCAAGCCCGTGCGATCAGACTTTTGTCTGGATCGCTCAACATCACTTCCACAATTCGGCTGGTAGGAACATCGAATCTCCTTTGATTCTACCGTACTGAAATCGATTGAAGCCGGATTGCAAACGGTAGTAAGGCAGAACGTTTCTTCCCAGAGAATTCCTCCAACGCGCAGATTCCAGGTACGGACCTCTGCCTGTTTCAAAGGTTCCTGCCATCAATAGCTGCTTTTGCGTGACCAACATGGTATTGATCTTTGAAAGACCTGTAAACATGGTGCCGGTCGCCGTGAGTTGTTTCTCTCCCGTCTCAAGCTCAACCCACGTCAAAAAGCTCAAAGTGGGTGCCTGGCTCTCTGCCCTTGGAGCGTCATCGTTTGCGTAACTCATTGCAAGGGCGTTTTCAACCGGAGTTAATGCCGTGATTTCACCGCTGCTGTTGCAGCCGTGCGAAGAAGTGAGGAAGGGATCTCCGGCGATCACATTGTTTTTCCATGTCTTTCCATCCCAGGACGGCATGGAAGCCAGGCAGGTCAATGTATCCGGGTCTTGATTGCTAAAGCTCAATGCGCCTACAAAAACCTGATCTTTGAAAATCGTAATTGCAGAAAATGATTTCTCGACTCCGCCGCCCGCAGCGCGCCACTCTTTGCCGTCAAACCTGGCAATATGTAACACAGATTCTTTACCATTTTTTGTGAAATCACCACCTACAATGAGCTCGTCTCGGTATACGACCATGGAGCGAATGGCTCCGTTGAAATCTCCCATTGCATCCCACGTTTTCTCTTTTGGGTTCCAGCGCTTTAGATAGCGTGCTTTTGATTGATCTTCATCTGCTGCAAAGTTTCCACTGGCATACAGCTGACCTTGAAATAGAATCAGATTCCTGACCGGAGAAAGTCCATCGCCCAGGGCCTTCCAACGTTTTTGCTTCCTGTCAAACGCAGCAACGTTACGAACGATAGCCCCACCAGCCTGGCCAAACTCCCCGGCAACATAAACATTGGCACTGTCCGTTACGATTGCGCTGACAGGTCCGTTGGTTCCCTGCCCAAGAGACTGCCAGGATGTTCCGTTAAACTGCGCTATATTCTGAATGAATTTGTTGCCATCAACACGATCGAATTTACCGGCCGCATAGATTCGCCCGGATGAGTCCATGGTAATTGCATTTACTTCGCCCTGGATTCCTTTTCCCACCGGTGCCCAAACCTGTTCATTTTCCGGACCATACATTGGTTGAATCCAGGCAAGCTCGTCGATTGTAAGACCCGACGATGCAGCCCATTTCAAAAACTCAGGATGATCAATGTCGCGAATAAAAATTGTATCGTTAAGTTTTGAAAGCATGGTTGCAAGTTCGCCCTGCCCGCTGCGCAACATCAAATAGCCCACAGCGCAAATTCGATTCTTTCCATCAATGAAGACTGGATTGCGATACGGCAACAGGTCGTTTCCTGGACTTGCCTCACGCGTCCAATAATCATGAAGCGCTTCTAGATTTTTTGCGCGTTCAGCGCGCAACTCCTGTGTGAGACCGGTCGTGTCTACAGCGCGAAGTGATTCTTCCACCAACCTGAGATGGGTTTTCAACAATTGGACTTCCGTCAAGTCGACCGGCACATCAAGGGCTGCCTTCTCTTTCGCGCTGATTCTAACCCAGTTGGGATTCGCCTGGAGGAGCCTGGAATACAGGTTTGGCGCTGCTATGAGCGAACCGGAACTAAAGATGCAGGCAAAGAGGATCGTGTGGGCGCGACTGAAACGATTCATAAGAAACCTCGAAAATGATTGATTCTTTGACGATCCTGTGACGGCTTATGGGTCAAAAAACTCTGCTTTTTGAAAAGACCTGAGAATAATGAAAGACAGGCAAATACTCCCTTATTAGACTCATTAGCGGAGAGCGAGTATGACCGGAACAACCCAGGCCCTATCTGAACGACTCCGCACACAGCGAATCATCCGCTGGATCCAATTCGCAGACAAACGTTTGCGCCACCGCTTTCCGTTTCTAAAGCATCAAGATGCAATTGGCATGTCGATTACGATTGGCTCGGCGGCAGGAATACTTATTTTCAGCGCACTGTATATTGCGAACTTGATTCCGGCCTGGGCCTGTATAGTTTGCAATGCAATTCTCGCATCGTTTCTACACGAAATGGAACACGATCTAATCCACAATCTATACTTCAAAGATAGTAAACGCACGCAGAATTTTCTTTTCTGGATTGTCTGGCTGTTCCGCTTCAACACAATAAATCCATGGTTTCGCAAAGCAATTCATCTGATTCATCATAAAAACTCCGGCCAGCCCGACGACATCGAAGAACGATTCATTGGAAATGGCATGCCATTTGGATTTCGTCGCTGGCTTACTATGACAGACCTTGCAATGGCTCTGGTATTTCAAGGGCGCCGTATCCAGCGCGATGCGGTTCGCGAATTCAAAAAGATTACCGTTCCTGCTCGAATCGGTCCATATCGTGAGATATATCAACTTCTATGGTATGCGTACCTTATAGCTGGTCTTTTTTCTTTGATATGCTGGTTTGCCGGTATTCCGGTTCACCTTTCCGGAAGAGCTGCACTGGCATTGAATTGCCTGAATGCATTTGGTGTGATCTACATGGTCCCCGCCTGGATTCGTCAGACGTCGATTCAAATCGTTTCATCTAACATGCATTACTACGGAGACGTTGACAGCTTGTTTAGGCAAACACAGGTTCTTGATTCCTGGCTTGTATTACCGCTTCACTTATTCTGTTTCAATTTCGGTGCCACCCATGGAATTCATCATTTCGTTGTGAATCAACCGTTCTACATAAGACAGGCAACAGCACCATTTGTTCGGCCGGCGCTTAAGAAGTACGGAATCCGATTCAATGATTTTCGCAGCATGCTGCGAGCTAACCGCTACGCGGAAACCGCCTGACAGTCAACATGAGAATCCCTTCAGCTTTCATTCTGTTTCCAGGTATCCTCTCTGCGTTTATCTTGTTTTCATTACAAGGACTGCACGCAGAAGGCAACACAAACAGAAACATGTTCGTTGGAGTTGGTTTGACCGCAGGCGCAACCGAACTATCTTTCGTGCCAAAGTGGTCCAATTACATCAGAAATGCAAGACGGGTGGACCGCATGCAACTTCTGATTGAACAGCAGTCTCTCCGCGACGATCGCTACGGCGTGGCTCTAGTAAATGAGATACTACGCAACGAATCGCGCGAAGATCTGCATCGTGCACGTCTGCTAAGGGAGCAGGCATACGGCGGGACGGTCGCTCTGTTTGGAGTTACCGCTTTTATGGGGCTTGCTCCAGATACAGCCCTACCGAAAACGTGGAGGCATCCGGGCGTGGCTGCATTCGGCTTCACCGCAGCAGCCTTTGGGCTGAGTTTCGCAGGCAAGTATTCTCAGTACAACAAAGAAATTGCCCAACTCAAGCACGAAGGCAACGTCATAAACGCCCTGCTGCTATCAAACAATCTCGAAACCGTTCTAAGCGCATCATCCTATCAACTGCGAAACAGTGAGAAGATCCTGATTGCAAAAACGCGCAAGTCAGAATCGGGCCTGATTTCGCTCGAGTATTTCCTAACCTCCGCTGTGGCACTGTATGCTTTCTTTTCTGATAGCGCCCCTGAAACGGCTTCCTCGCAGCCTGCTTTCGCTCCGTTTTTTCTGGCTGACCTTGCCGGAGCCAATCTGGGCATAGTGCACCGATTTTAGATAAACTGTTCCGGGGCATCCGGCATTTCAGCCTGAGCGATTGCTTAGTTTTTTATTCAACCACATGGTTTTATAATTGACGACTCTGTCCCGAAGACAATATATTCAACCTGATGGTTGAATTACGCAAGGAACGGAAACTGGACCGGGTATTCGCAGCACTGGCTGACCACTCAAGAAGGCGCATGCTTGTGCGCTTGCGCAAACGCCCGCTTAGCATTTCTGAACTTGCAGCGCCGTTTTCCATGTCCTTTGCTGGTGTTGCCAAACATATTGAGGTGCTCGCTGATGCGGGGCTCGTCCGCAAGGTCCGCGCTCCAGAAGATGGGCGTAGCTTTAAGCTCGAACTTGAAAACAAGACACTTGCTGATGCCTCGGCCTGGTTAACGTATCATCAGGAATTCTGGACCAACCAACTCGATGCACTCGAGAATTTCATAGAGGAAGAGAACAATGACTACCCCAGTTCTAAGAATAGAAAAAAGAATTAACGCAGAGCCTGCGCGACTCTTTCGCGCATGGCTTGAAGCAAAGGATTTTACGCGCTGGTTTTTCTCAGGAGTGCAACTTGGAGAAGTCAACCTGGACCCAAGACCGGGCGGCAAATTTCGCATCGAGATGGTTGTAAAAGGACGGATTGAACCACATGAAGGGGAGTATCACACAATAGAAGAACATAGTAAAATCGTCTTCACCTGGAGATCGTTTGCGACCGGCGGACGCGATACACTTGTAACTATACTGTTTGCTGCCCTGCCCGTTGACGAACGATCAAAGAAACCGAGCACTCTCATCACCCTTATCCATGAACGCCTGCAAGACGAAGCGGCGATAAAAGGTCACAACACCGGTTGGAGCAACATACTTGATGGCCTGGAAAAATGGATCGGATATAGCGACTAACGTCTTATTCGGCAATGCCGGGAAGAAGAACTGAACAAAGGAGTAGAATATGAACGGGATATACCATAAAATCGGAATCCGCGCCGGAGCATCGGATGTGATTAAGGCGCTTACAACGAAGGCTGGCCTTGCGGGCTGGTGGACTACAGAGGTAGAAGGACCATTCAGCAACGGAGCGTCCGGTGTAGGAGAATCAATCCACTTTGGATTTGAACAAAAAGGCGCGTTTGATATGAAGGTGCAGAAAGTCGCGCCTGAGCGCGTAACATGGGAATGCACATCGGGACCTGATGAATGGATTGGATCTCATATTGATTTTGATTTGAAATCTGCCAAAACATCCGATGGGGCTGCCATGACTGTAGTTTATTTTCGCCATCAAGATTGGAAAAATGAAAACGAATTCACGGCTCATTGCAGCACCAAATGGGCTATCTTTCTTTTGAGTTTACGCGACCTGATCGAAGTTGGCCGCGGCCAGCCTGCACCACAGGATATCAAGATCGACGAATTCAACTGAGGCCCAAGGACTCGTATAAAACAATGAACACGGGTCCAGGGCTCGGACTTTGCCGGGGTCCCCACGGGGGTCCCGGATTTCCTGTGACGGGCCTCCTTACTATGGCCTGATTTTGAGTCTCCCGACGTTTCCTTTTCAAGCACTTGAGCGCGGAGCAAACCATGTCAGAACAGAACGATTCATTTCAGGCCCAGATAGTTGAAAATGCGAAGCGAGATGCAAAGGAACAACTCAATAACTGGGTCGCGGTGGCAATAGCACTGATCGCAACCTTCACGGGAATAACCAAAATCAAGGATGATAATATTGTTCAAGCAATGCTTCAAGCGAAATCAGATGCAGTGGATCGCTGGAATGAATCCCAGGCAGCCAAGATCAAACTGCACATCGAAGAATCTGGCCTGCAACATGCCGAGATGGAGCTGGACGGATCAAGCGCTGCACATCAGCAGAAGTTAAATGCGCTGATCTTAAACTACCGAACAGCAATAGAGAAATACAAGAATCGAGCGGAGGAAGCCCAGGCTTCGGCTAAAGAGAACGAGAAAAACTACGCAGATCTGGGGTATCGCGACGATCAATTTGATATGTCTGATATGTTCCTTTCGATTGCGATGTCACTACTGGCTGTTGCATCCCTCACGGGCAAGCGGTGGCTCTTCCATTTCGCCCTGGTGCTCTCCGTGTTTGGGATCATCATGGGCGTGGCAGGATTCGCACAAATTCAAGTTCATCCGGAGTTCCTGGTGAAGTTCCTGACATAAGATCGTACATCACGTCCAGAACGTCGTTTCAAACGGAAAGCTAAGCGGATCGCAGGCCAGAATAAGCCTGCATGCAGAAAAACTGAGGAAGAATGGTGATTTCTGTTAGCAACAAGCTCCGGAAATTTTGAATCGATGCGCAATCGTCTTGCTCAAAGCGGAGTTATTCCCAATTCTTTCCAAACATCATGAACGTCGGAACAGATAGCCCCATTTCGTTCCTTATCGTAGACGACGAGGCCGATGCACGAGAGCTATTCCTGCAAGTCTTTGCAGATCCAATCGCAAACGGGCAATATATCTTTCACTATGCTGCGGATGGAATTTCGGCTCTGAACGATTTGGCCAGTAATCCAGATGTATCCGTAGTGCTTCTGGATATTCGCATGCCACGCCTGGATGGATTTGGTGTTCTCGAGCGACTTCAGGAAAAGCCTGAGCCACCCATAGTTGTTCTTATGACAGCATACGGCGATATGGCTAACATTCGCGCTTCAATGAACCGGGGCGCCTTTGATTTCCTGACTAAACCCCTCGATCTTCTAGATCTTCAGGCAACAATTGCCCGGGCGGCAAATCATGCTCTGATTGAAAAGGAACGCAGACGGAAGTTTGCCAAATTGCAAGACATGGAGAAGGATCTGGAAATGGCAGCGGTAATTCAGAAACGAATTCTGCCCCTTACTATTCCGGAACCAGATGGAGCAAGCATCAATGTCGTCTATCGTCCTTTGTTGGGAGTTGGAGGTGATTTTTACGATTTTCACTTGCTCGATCCAAAACGCATTGGAGTTCTCCTGGCAGATGTGACCGGTCACGGACTTGCAGCGGCGCTAGACTCGTCTACAATCAAGATAGCCTTTCGCAACGAAAGACAGGAGATGCATTCACCGGGCCAATTAATAAACAATATCAACAACTTTCTATGTGAACTTCCTGAGTTCAGATTTGTGAGTGCTGCATTTGTATTGTTTGATCTGGAAAATATGATCGTCAAAGGCGCAACGGCCGGACATCCTCCATTTCTATTGCTTCGCGATGGAGTTGTGCGAGTTATGGAAAATCAGGGCTTGCTTCTGGCTGTCCAGAAATCGGAGGGTTATACCGTCATAGAATCTGATTTGCGTCCCGGAGACAGGATACTGCTTTTTACGGATGGTCTGTACGATATGGTTGGCATCAACGGATATAAGCGTCTAGTTTCAAACGTGGAGTCAATCGCTGGCTTACGAGGAACAGATTTTGTAAACGAACTCCTCCGCATCCAGGAAGCACGGGAGCAACCGGCTCCGGACGACGTTTCACTTCTCACTATTGAAGTTAGCTGATTCTCAGGCACTACGTATGGAAAATCTTATCATCTGGATTGTATTGGCGGCATTCTGCATTGTTCTAATTTTCATTTCCCTGCTTGTAAGCGTCAGTGCCTGGAGTGAAAAAGCAGGCCGATGGGTTCAGAGGCACAAGGTGCGCAAACCTCGAGAGTAAACAGAGCTTACTTTGGATGAAAGTAGTCTTCCATTTGTTCATATTCGATGGGGCTATCGGACGTTCCAAACTTTATGGTTAGCTTACCTTTCTCTGTAATCTGAAACACTTGCGTGTCTTCTGCAACTACATCGATCATGCCCTGCCCCATACCCATGCTCTCCATTCCCTCTGGCCTTATTGTATACTTCCCCCCTTTGAGGAGCGCCAGTTTGATTGCGGGACGATTCGCATCGTTTACAAAGAATGCAGTCAGGTCGTAGCCGGATTTGGTCTTTGCTGAACCGAGCATTCGCACGCCCACCCGGAACGGAAGCCGGGCTTTCTGGAGCTCCCCCGGTGTCATCACACGGCCTTGCTTAGCCGCTTTTTTAGGATTATTACCAAAGGATTTCAAATATGATTCCATGGCGCCAGGGTTTCGGAATGTTTGTATTGATTGTGCGTCAGCCAGCGGCACAATCACCCAGCTTACTACGAATAGCCCCGCAAAAAGAATAGATTGAATTTTGACGAGATTCATCGCAATAGCGGATTTCGAATGCCATGGGCAGTCAAATCACAAACGATAAATTCTAAAAAGATGTGTTAGAGTCGCATACTAGAATGCTCGTATGGCGCCGGGGCTCGAGGCCATTCGTCGAGCTTGATTAGTCTCCTTTGCCCTCCAACTCAGCAAGCTGATAGCGCAACTTATTTCTTCCAATTCCAAGTAACCGGGCCGCCTCGGTTTTATTTCCGCCTGCTTTCTTAAGCGCGCTCTCAATGAGCCTGCGCCGGTATCCGTTTACTTTTGCGTCAAAATCCCCAATCTCATCCTCTGCCGGATCACTCCATCTGGGCGCCCCGGGTTTCCTGGGAAGTTTCAGTGACAGTGAAAGAGGCAGATCAGTGATTCCAATCGTGGATTCTTTGGAGGCAGTCATAACGCGAATAAGAACGTTCTCAAGTTCTCTGACGTTACCCGGCCATGAGTACTGTGTAAACGCGAACATCGCTTCACCACTCAATTCTCGCCTCCCAATTGAAAGTTCTTCACAGAACTTGGGCAGCAAATGCTCCACGATGGCTGGTATGTCTTCCTTTCGATCGCGCAACGGTGGAATATGGATTGTAAATACGTTTATTCTATAGTAGAGATCTTCGCGAAATAATCCCTGTGAAACCATCTGTTCCAGATTTCGATTGGTTGCAAAAACAAAGCGACAGCGTGCCACGCTTTCTTGTCGACCACCCACAGGAAGATATGTTCCCTCTTGAAGCACGCGCAAAAGCTTGGATTGCATCTCCAGCGGAATCTCTCCCACTTCATCCAGAAAGCAAGTTCCAGTTCCAGCGTCTGCTACCCGACCGCTACGCGAGGATTTTGCATCTGTAAAGGCACCGCCCACGTGTCCAAAAATTTCATCCTCCCAGAGCGCCGCAGGAATGGCGCCACAGTTTATGGCAACAAATGGTTGCTTCTTACCCTTTGATTCTGCAATCAAGTGTGCGATAAGTTCCTTTCCTGTTCCGGTTTCCCCCGTGATAAGAACTGCGCGATTGCTAACCGAAGCCCCGGAAACCGAATCCATAACCTTCTGCATTCCAGGACTTGCGTACACAATGGTTCGATCTTCGAGGCTTTTGGTTACAATCTCCTTCTTGTAAATGAAATCGGTTAGATGACTGACCTCTGCCTCAGCGCTTTCTTTCAATCCCTCTATGTCCTCGGCGTAGCTTTTGTTTCTACCTGCAAGGGCCACAAACAAGCGCAATAGGTCCAGGAGCTTTAAGTCTCTAGGGCTATACGACGCGGCGTTTTGCCGCGAACCCAACGCCAGAAATCCCCAGATTTCTTTACGATAGATCAAGGGCGTCATCACCTCGAAATTATCTGCCTGAACTCCCTTGATGACATTGGTGTATAGTTCTATAAGGATGGGATACTTTGCCTGGAAGTCGGACTTATCTAAAAACGGAAGATCACGCAGGCCACGCATAAGGTCGTGCAAATGATCCATCTCATCTACGAATTCTTCTGACAGGCTCAGCTTTCTGGCAAATCGTGCAAGAAAACTCTGCCAGCGATCACCCTGAAGAATAGGTGGAGGCTGGCCTTTTGCTGACATCTCAACATTGTTGAGTCGATCAATTGTAATAATGAATCCCTTTTCAAACGGGATCAAAGTATCAAGCGTGCTCAGTATTTCATTTGCGAGCTCGGGCAAGGGCTTTGAATCACTTCCCATAAACCGTCGCTGGAAGAGGCGCACAATATTCTCAAGGCTTGAGTTTAAAGCCTCCATATCGGTGTGAACACGCACAAACCGATTCGCAAGTATCCATGCAATACCCAGAATAAAAATCAAAAATGTGAATTGGGCTATTTGAGGGGTGGGAACCAGGCCGCGCGTGCTTGCAATATCGTGAAACGCAGCAAAAATCAACAACACTACACCGGCAACAAGCCAGATAGCTTCCTGGGATTTTCTCTTAACTTCGCGTACTATATAAAATACGCCGTACAGCAGTTGGGCCGGAAAGGCAGTCATCTGCCAGATAGTAAGTACCTTTGCAGAAAACCAGTAGTCGCCTATGAATGTTAGGAGCGCCGCAAGAATAGCAACGGCCCCACCAAGATATGTGAGTATATGAAACTTTCTGTAGAAGAAGTGCGATAGAAATGCCATGAGGATTGGCGGAACAAAATATAATACCGAATACTCAAGATGCTGGCGCAGAAGAACATTATGCCCAAATACAAAATCGCGGCCTGGCATTCTCAAAAGCCAGTACAGCGAAAGTATCAGACATCCGATTCCGAAAAACAGATTGTATGTTTCCTGGGGTCGTCTTATCCCAAGTAGAATGTGGCCAAGGCCGACTACACCATAAACACCCAGCAAAACCAGCGCGATCAATTCACGCGCGTGATACTCTCTAAACACAGCGTCTGCCGGGCCAATGACTGGAACCTGGCTAATCTTGGGTGGGTAGTTCCCATTCATGAAGAGTCGCAAATAAATAAAATCGCCCGGTTTAACTACGGCCGTTTGCGGCAGAGACTGAATATAATACATTCCCGATCCCGTGACGTAGGGCGATTCTGTACCAATGCCACCAATTGACTTATCATTCAGATAAAACTGTGACACGTCCGATAGCCAGCCAGAGTCTATTGCAAGAACTTTGGCTTCAGAGTTGTGAATCACTTTGACCGGCGACCTGAGCGTCAAATAGCCCTTATAGGTTTCAAGTTCCGGATTATCCGGTATGGATAAAGGCAGATGAATGGGCTTCCAGCCGCCTGCCTTCCCAACCGCATCACCCGATTGAATTTCCCAGTCATTTAAACGTTCCGGGGTTTGACCGGAACATGCGAAGAATCCACCAACAACAAAGCTAAAAATTACAAGCAGGCGCGTGGAGAATGAGCTCAACGAGGGCCAGATTCGCCGATTTATTCTCACACGAAGCATGAACTACAAAGTTGCCGATCTTCGCCCTGAGGAAAGGAAAAATATGGGAAGCGACAGAGCTTTAAAAGCAGGTCGCTCCACAGATGAGCGGAAATGGAAGATCCGGACGGTAGTTCTAGCCGTGATCCTTCTCCCAATCACGCGCATATTGCTGCACCTGTTTGTACCGTTCTTCTTTATCTAATCCCTGATATTCCTTTTTGGAAAACTCATCTACATCATACGCTCGACCGGTCACAAAATCCGATGCGACCGGAGGAATCCATTCGTCCAGGGGTTCTGTATTAGTAGGAACAACTTCTCCGCGCGCTAGCATCCCATCCAGTTGCCGCGGATCAAACGGAAGGTTCATTCGACGACCACGCAAGTTTTTCAAAACCAGTTTGCCATTGCTAAACTCGCGATCATGAAAGACGATTCCAAAGAAATTCAATGGCAGTTTCTGTTGACCCTTTTCCAAATATTTCACGAGATGAACGCGCCCATACGGCTCACCCGATTGATCGAATATGTTTGCATCAAATACATACTTCCCTGCTTTCTTTACATCAATGGACGCATCAACGACCAGTGATCCGTCTTCTATATGATCGTAGAAATCCCCCGTAAAAGCGGCCGGAACGGTGGGCGTGCTGTTGAAGTCCGCAACGACTTGATTATTTTTTACCTGCGGTGTATCAAATGTAACTCGAAGTTCTACTTCCCCCCAGTGCAGTCGTTCGCCGGAACGAGGCGTCCAGGTAATTTTAGATTTCCCATCGCCTCCTGTTTCGCTGCTTGCCTGACCGGCTAACCTTCGTCCAAACGTAAAATCAGAATACACGTCCGCTGAGATGATTCGAGGCACCACAGAATTTCCGTCCGTATCCGTAACTTCTAGAATTGCAATAGCAGGTGTGTTACCAGTAACAATGTGACTGGGGCCAGACCAGGAATAATACAGAACAGGCTTTTCATCTTCGCCCGGTGGATTGTGGGCGTAAATGGGATGGCGGGCCGGATGAATCTTGAATGGCTCGGTGAGATCAGTCATTGTGCGGGTTAAGGGGCGCGAATCAAGCGGATAGCGATACTGCATTTGAAATTGAAGCATCATGATCTCGGGCGTTGCTACTTCGGCCGCCTGAATTTTCTTCGCTGCTCCGTTCTCGTCTACGCTCGTCATCTCTTCAGATGAAGATGGGCGATTTCTTTCCTCTTCAAATGCAACTGCAGCGCGTCCCGTACGATTTGTTATTCGTCCTCCGAGCAGCAAAGTGCCAATTGCAATGCAAAGTAGTATGACGCTGCCACCCAGTATAAGGTAGATTTTATTCTTATTCACAGATTTCCCCCCAGAGCAAAAACCCCGGTCATTTCTGACCGGGGTTTTCCAGAATCAAGTTTGCTATTAAATCACAGATTACCGGTTAGTCGGTCAAACGCATCTCGACCAACGCATTTCATTCCAGTGTGATCCGTATTGTAAGCAGTGTTGCTAGTGTTACAAGGCTTTGCACCTTTGCTGTTGCAATATACGGAGCGTGACTTGTATTTCGCATTGTTTGGATCCACGCATTTAGTCATGTTCCCATTTGAACTAAATCCACACGTAGAAGCAAAGTTCACTGCTGAATCATCTGTTCCACCAATCACAGCGGATGCAGCGCAAGCAGTTGCGCCGTAGCAAGCGTAACCAGCTGTCATGTATTCTGTGACTGGATTGTTGTTGTGATTCCAACTACGTGCAGTTGAAACTTTCAGCGCATTATCCATACCTGTTCCAGTTGCCCAGGCTCCCGCAGAAGCAAGCGGCGATCCACCGGAAGCACTTGCAGCCGTCACTATGTAGAGAAGACCGGTTGTTCCAGCGGCGTTGCCCTGCTCGAAGGCATAGTCCATTGCCATGCAACCTGCGCTGTGGCAGAGAAATACGCACTGATTTCCATTCTTGCAATAAGTATTGAAGGCAGTTTGGATATAAGTCTGCGCGCGGCATGTTCCGTAGGTACGCGGATCAGAATTACCATCGTAGTTAATGAAGAGTGATCTCCATGAGCCTGCAGTTACTGCGCGCGATCTGTTCGCAGCACCGTATGAATCGGAACTGTTGAAGTTTCCGTTGTTATCTGAAGTTTGAATTCCGCAATTGGTTGCAGGTGCACTTCTACCGTGGATGTAGATTACATAGTTCAACGCCATTGCTGGAGTTGTGATTAGAGCAGCTGAGCTGAGAACCAGCAGTGCTGCGAGATACTTGAGTGTGGTCATTTGAGCATTCCCCCTTTATTCCGGCTGAGCCGGTTGCATCCCCCTATTGCAGGATGCGTGCCACCGCCAGGTTTATGCCGACCACACACAGAATGTCTCGAAATGCCGTTCTGCCGCATTCCTAGGTCGCTCATTCCGCAAAGCCATTCACCGGTGCACGATTTTCGGCCGCTCATTTTGGGCCGTACGGCCCAAATCGGCCACCACGGAACAGAGCCTAGACGTAGCCGATGTCCGGAGTAAGGGCAATCCCGGAGCGAACGAATTTCCCCGATCCGGTTGCTATCACGTCCCCTTCAGAATTAAACAGCTGCGATTCGCAAACGAAGACACGCCGGGCAGCAGAAATCACCTTTCCCGCTGCATGCAAAACACCCGCGTTCACAGGCTTCAGAAATCGCGTTTCAAAGACGGCAGTCAGGACGAAAACGTCCGGAACAAGCGAATTGGCCGCGAAGAATGCAGCATCATCCAGGGCCTTAAAGTAAACGTGACCGTGAACAGCACCTGCAGCATGAAAGAAATCGGTTCGGACGGGTATGCGAATGTGGGCTTCGCTGTGTCGTATCTCCACAGAGAGGCGAAAATAGTCATTCACGGGAGCCTTTAGATACATCCGCTCTAGCTTTCGAAAGTGTTCGTCATTGGGCACGGGATACCTCTGGCCTGAACCTGACGCCTGGGCATCTACAGGCAAGAAAAAGCAGGGTCCCCCCTCGGCGATTTGGGCTTTCACATCTGGAGGGCTGTTGTGCAATGTCCCCAACGTGCTGGCTGGCAAAAAATCGCATCTAACGGGGCGGCAGAAGGCGGCGGTCTTCCTGATCACGCTGGGTCCTGACGTGGCCGCAGACATATTCAAGCACCTCCGTGAAGATGAAATCGAAACACTAACCTTTGAAATGGCTCGGCTAAACAACGTCGATCCAGGAGATAAGGAGACCGTACTTGTAGAATTCAATGAGCTGATGATGGCTCAGGAGTTTATAACAACAGGCGGTATCGACTATGCCCGCGAAGTACTCGAGCGCGCAGTTGGAACTCAAAAATCAATAGATATTATAAATCGCTTAACGTCAAGCATTCAAGTTAGACCATTCGATTTTGTAAGACGCACCGATCCAACTCAGCTCCTGAACTTTATTCAGTACGAACATCCGCAAACTGTAGCCTTGATCTTATGCTACCTTGAGCCACAGAAATCCTCCGCAATTCTTGGATCCCTGCCTCATCAAATCCAGGCAGAGGTTGCGCGACGGATTGCAACCATGGAACGTGTATCGCCTGACGTGCTACGTGAAGTGGAACGAGTACTTGAACGGAAACTGTCGAGCCTTACATCTCAAGATTTTGCAACAACCGGTGGGGTCGATGCAATCGTAGAGATTCTTACAAACGTGGATCGTGGAACAGAAAAGACTATTATTGAAGCTCTGGAAGAGGAAGATCCGGAGCTGGCAGAAGAGATTAAAAAGAAAATGTTCGTATTTGAAGATATTGTGCTTCTAGACGACAGGGCAATCCAGCGCGTACTGCGTGAGGTAGATAACCAGGAGCTTGCAAAAGCACTCAAGTCGGTTGAAGCAGAGGTTCAGGAAAAGATTTTCAAAAACATGTCTAAGCGTGCAGCGTCCCTTCTGCGTGAAGATATGGACTTCATGGGTCCAGTTCGATTGAAAGACGTTGAAGATTGCCAGCAAAAGATTGTAAATATTATTCGTAAACTTGAAGACGCGGGTGAAATCGTCGTTGCGCGCTCCGGTGAAGAGGAACTCGTCGTCTAACGGTATTCTGAATTATGCAATTGGCACAATTTGATAGAAAAAACTTTCTGCTCAAATCCGGTAGCCTATTGACCGTTCCGCTCTTGAAATATTGCACGGATGCAAGGCTCGCGGGAAGATCCGGAAACGATCCGCTTCAAAATGCAGAGCTGGCCGGATACACTGAACCCGCGCTTAAAGCTATTAACTTTGGAATTACGGCCCCCAACGCCCACAATACGCAGGCATGGAAATTTAAACTTCTGAATCCTGAGGAATTTCTGCTGTATGTAGACGAGTCTCGCCTGCTTCCTGTAACGGACATTCCAGCGCGACAAATTCACATAAGCCAGGGTACGTTTCTTGAGGTGATGCGCATTGGCGCAGAAGGAATCGGCTATAAATCAGAAATCAGACTCTTTCCTGAAGGCCAATATTCATCTGCTGAGATTGGAAAGAAGCCTGTAGCCCACGTAAAATTAAAAAAACAGGATGCAATCACAGGTCCGCTATTCCAGGCAATCAAGTCCCGTGCAACGAACCGAACCAAATACCACGGAGATCTGATCACCGTTCCGGACACAGAATCGATTCTGAAGCTTGCAGCACCTGCGTATTCCAGCATACGCTTCATCCTGGCCGAAAAGATGCGGCCTTACTTCGAGCTACTTTGCGACTCAATGAACCTGGAAAGCAGGAACTTCAAGCTTGCAGATGAATCCAGGCTCTGGTTTCGTTTCAGCGATAGTGAGATTCAAGACAAGCGAGATGGAATCGGGTTACCTGGCAAGGGTATCACAGGATTTACACGCTGGATGGCTGAAACGTTCTTTGTAAGTGCTGACCCAAAGAAATTCCACGATCCAGACGGTACAAACCTGTTCCTGAGTCGTTACAAAGAAAACGTTGAAACATCACGGGGAATTGTCTACTGGCAAACCAGTGCAAACACCATGAAGGATTGGGTTCAAACAGGATTCGATTACGCGCGCTTTCAATTGGCGATTACCAGTCTGGGCTATGTAATGCACCCAATGAGCCAGCTACTGCAAGAATATCCAGAAATGAACGACCTTCAAAAAAAGTTCAACCAGCTGACGGGCGTGAATGCACCGGCAAAGATTCAAATGATCGTGCGTCTGGGTCGCAGTGACTATCAATATCTTTCACCGCGACGCAGTGCCAAATCAATGCTTATCTAGAACACGTTATTAGTTTCTAACTGCTGCAACGAATCGGGGGGAACATGAAACAGAAACACATTATTGATACGTTCAAGGGGCTGACCGGCCCGGTCGTGCTGTTTCTAATTTTTGCGTTTCACCAGGAAGACAACATAACCGCCTGGGTCTATCTGGCACTGCATGGAACGTACGGCATTCTCTGGATTCTAAAGAGCCAAATCTACGGTGATAAGCAGTGGGAACAGCCGGTAACTTTGGTCAGGGGCGCAATGCTGGTTTCAGGGTTGAGTATGTACTGGATCGCTCCACTCGTTATTACATATTATTCAGTTCAGGCACACCCAGTTCAAATCGCAATTGCCGTTGCAATGTTTGGATTCGGTGGATTTTTTCATTTCGCTTCCGATCTACAAAAACATGTGCAGCTTCAACTGAAGCCAGGATTGATTACTACAGGCTTATTCTCGCGGACGCGTAACCCTAATTACTTTGGTGAGTTCTTGATTTACTCAAGCTTTGCATTGTTGCCAATCCACGGATTAAGCTGGTGGATTGGATTTCTTCCTGCCATTGGGTTTGCTTCCATTATTGCAGTTGAATGGATTCCAAATATTCTCAGGAAAGAAAAATCACTGTCGCGTTATCCTGAATTCGCAGCTTACAAAAAGAGATCCGGCCTGCTAATTCCGTTCATTTTCTAGACAATCTAGCATAAAAGGAAATCAAATCAGTTTGGCCTTGTCACAGGTCTCGCTACAAACTCCGTACGGAGAAGACTACAGCGCATAACGTTATCATAACGCGCATGAATATTGCTGATTTTCAACCGCAAGCTATCCTCGTCCTGGGAATGGTATGTGGAGATTTCTTTGCTTGCTTCTTCTGGCCGCTTTGAATTGCGCCTACAGGTCGGATTGCATTTCTACCGACGGCGCATGCCAGCCGCTCGTAACGTACGTCTTGTTTCAAAACGCTGGGATAAACCTATCTTCTCCCGCCGGGAATCCGACTGCCACAACTCCCTCTTCGGTCTCTGGCCTGATATTTCTATTTAGAACCACAACTACATCTACAGGACTCCTGGGCGGAGTCGGTGGTCGCGGTGGAGCAGATGTACTCTGTGCCGGATCGAGGGGTTCCTATGTATTCCCGGACAACTCCTGCAGCAGCACACGCGCCTTTATTTCAATCAACGGCACCGATGAGATTTCAGACATGCCCACGAACTACGGTGTCCCTTCCGGAAACTCTATACAGGGACAAACAGGAACCGAAATAGCAGCAGATTGGACAGCACTTTTGAGTGGTTCAATTTCCGTATCGCTTTCAACTGCAAGCGTTCTGCCAGCGGCAACCGCCTGGGCAAGTTATTCCACGTCGTCGGGGACGCTCGCTGGAAATAACTGCACGAATGGCACGGTGACTGGATTGAATGGACAGGTCGGCACGTCTGGTAGCACGAACGCAACCTGGATGGATAACGGAACCAGCCTTTGCATTGCGCCAACCTACCTTCTCTGTTTATGCTACTGACGAGATCAGTTGATCGGTGGAACGCGCGGACTTTCTCCAGGATTGAGCGCAGGCTGTGCCGGAACTGGAACCTGGTACACTCCGCAACTATAGCTCAAGTATTTGCGCGGCTGCGAAGGCGTATTGGAATTAGTCCAGATGAAATTTTGCCCGGACGTATTCCGCCTAACGCTGTGATTGTCACCCATCGCCTTACCTTGATCACGAAGCTCCATTCGCGTAGTGACGAGCGCTGTGTCATCTGGCGCACCTTCAAGGAGCGAATTTGCCATAAGTCGATTCGTTGGGGTTACATTTACAAAAAACGAAGCAGAAATATCTGCCTGGCCCATGAGCATTTGTTTAACATAAGGCGTTTCCATGCGATTCATTGGAGGAAACCAGGGAGCCATTGCATCCTTCTCTGTAGGCACTACTTTCCAGAAGCAAACCAGTCTTAGCTTTGCATAATCATCCCACATAGTGGAAGACGGCGCTGCAAATCCTGAGCACAGTGCGACCAATGCGAGAGCTACCATAACAACCATTTTATATTTCATTGAGTTCACCTTTAGTTCGGACGCACAAGGTTCAAGAAATAG
Organism: Spirochaetia bacterium; assembly: GCA_021413825.1. GTDB lineage: Bacteria > Spirochaetota > Leptospiria > Leptospirales > Leptonemataceae > JAEUSB01. The sequence goes on from JAIOPQ010000030.1 coordinate 24,846, forward strand.
TTCAAAATTGCCGGGCATCCAGACAAATTTAAGCATTGCTGTGGCCCCTGAATGGACAAACTGGGATGCATGATTCTGTACGGAGCCGCTTTCTTTGGGACCTCCTTGTTCTTTCTCTGGTTATTTTCCCGCAGCGGTGGCTTGAAACCTGCTACAGTCATTGTGGTTTTCGCCGCGGGCATTCTCGCAGGCCCGATTTGCGGAATGGCGGAAGTATTCTTTGAGACTCAGGTGCTATCCGGACCCGAAATGCAACATCCCGGACTCAGGGCATTTGCATTGTACATGTTTGGCGTGGGTCCAATTGAAGAAGTTGGAAAGTTTCTGGCGGTGTTTCTAATTGCACTGCAACGCGCGGATTTCAAGAATTCGTCAGATGGAATCCTGCTTGCTATCTGCTCAGCACTTGGCTTTGCCGCAGGCGAGAACCTCATCTATATGGCAAACTTTGGTCCCGTGGCCACTTTGCCTCGATTGATTCTTGGAAATCTGGGACATGCTTCTTTCAGTGCATATTGGGGCTACGCCCTGGGCGTGGCCTTGCACGAGAATGCAAGACTTACAATTGTAATAGAAGGACTACTGCTTGCAGCTGTGCTCCATGGCGTTTACGATTTGCTCCTTACGTTTTCAATTCCCGGTGCCATCGGGGCAATGCTTCTGGCGGGATTGCTGATGGTGCTGCTTGTAGGTTTTTTTCGTCGTGAAGGAGCCCGACACAAACTCCCGCTCAAGAAACAAAAGTAATACTAAGACAGTATGATTGAGAGAGAACAGGGCTTGCCCTTGCCCGGTTCATTCCAAAATTCTCTTCCAGCTATGGATGGCGTTGCCCGCCGCGCGGGTTCTGTTTTAACTGGCCACGTGGCACAGGCGCTTACGCCGTTTTTACTTTCTGCAACGCGCGGCGGATCGATCCCGCTCAATCACGTCTGCTCTGTCTTCAAGGAAATTCCGGTATTCGAGTTTCGTAGTTTCTCGGCGGACGGAGATTCGCCGCCGGAAGCGCGCAGCACGCTCATCTACTGTCTGTGGATTTTTAGAGGTGTCCCTGAGGTCCAGGCGTTAATGAATCATCCGGAGTTCCCCTACCCGCTACTTGAAGAATTGATTCTATATGCGCAGGGTCGTTTCCTTCTGCGCGACTCCGGACGTGAAGCATTTCTACAATCATCCCTTCCGTTCCTTATGCCACAAAAGTCCATGGAGCTAATTCTCGAGGCAGACTGGATCAAACAGGACGTACTTCTCGTAATGCATTTGATGGTTAACTTCGACCTTCGGACTGTGGACGATTTTCTTGGAAAGTTCAACTCAGCAGAGGCTGCGGTAGAATATCTTGTAAGTTTCTTTGACCAGCTGCGCGACTATGATCTGCGATATTTCTTCACTCGCAACCCCGATCTGTTTATTTATATCACAAGCTTGTTTGAGGCGTTCGCAGAGGATCCACCGATTCGCGCCTTTCTTGATAAATACGCGGCCGTCATTGAAAACCTGCGCTCGGTTAAGCATTTAGCCGAGCTTTGTCAGAAGGTGTTCCCAAAACTACGCGGCACAATGGATTCCCAGCAATTGCGCGCAATACGTTGCGCCTCGCTTATTCAGGAAATCAGCAAGTTCACCGAAATTTCGGCGGCAATTGACATACTCGATCAGCTTCACGTCTTTGCTGATTGTTCGGAAAAAGCAATCGTTACGGTTTTTCTAACCAATCCAGATTACAACAGAGCGCTCGCCACAAGTCCAGAGTACGAATTGGCTACGGTTGCCCGGAGGGCTGGTGTTACAACCGATGCAGTCGAATTTTTTTAATTAAGCTACAGCCGATGCAAACATTTCCTAACCTTCTACGAATCCAAGATGGTTTGCCATGTGATAGCGCTGGAGTGTGATCCATTCCTGGTGCGTCATGTGTCCAAAAAACGGGTGCTCCTCCGCGAACTTTTCCGCCTTCTTCATTGAATCGATCGCCTTGTAAATTCGTTTGAACGCAAGGCTCACATCCCCTTCCTCACGTTTCTTTGGAGCAGATGGATTTGGAATGCCAGGCTTCATAAATCCAGCTTTCCAAACCCCCTTGATGATCAACCGGCCTATAGTTCTCCGCAAAAGCCAGGGCGCGCGTTGTGCCGGATTGATAACTGGAATTTCGATTGATTCTGCGCAGTGATTCAGGATCTGATAGAACGACCACTTGCCGGTTGTATTCACATTCTTCAACCGCTCAAGCCGCTTGAGTTCTGCTACAGCATCGTCAAGCGTGTCAAATTTCAGCGTGCGCATTTCAATAGAAAATAAAACCGCACTTCCCTGTCAACGATTCAGGTCGCCTGACGGGCCTGGCTCAATTCAAAGAACTTACCACCAATCCAGGCGCATGGCATGGAAGTCAGAACCAGGCCAACCGAATACCAGAGCGGACCCAGATCGCCCATCAAGAGCACGCCCAGCGAACTGATTACAACGCCTACTCCACCGAGCCACAGTGCATGAGCCATTGGACGATTAGGCGCGAGCTTCGCTGTGAGGTAGCATCCCAGAATGGCAATTGGAATGCGATATCCCATTGCCAGGACAAAAAGTGAATCTGCCATTCTTACTCCGGGTTCTGGAAATACTTTAGACACATGCATGATTGTATCTATTCCCATCGACAGCACAAAAATTGCAACGAGCCCGGCAAATACGGCCCCGATTCTGCGACGCCAGCGTGGATCTGAATTCATACGTAAACCTCCAATCAATCCGACCTGAGATCAGACGATTACATAACCTATTGGTTATGCATAAGATTGCATGGTGCTCCGTCAAGTAGATTTCAGAAGGTATTAATCTGGCAGGATCTTGAACTCTGTGCGGCGATTCTTTGCGTAAGCGGTTTCATTTGCGGCAGGATCCACAGGTTGCGTTTGGCCCTTTCCATCTGTGCGAATCAGATTCGCTGGTATGCCTCGCCTAACAAGGGCTGCTTTAACGGAATTGGCTCGATCGTGCGAGAGCTTCAAGTTTGCGTCTGCATCGCCCGTCTTATCTGTATGACCCGTGACGAGCACGGCTGTCTTCCTCCCCTTCAGGTATGCTGCAAGTCGATCGAGTAATTCATTTGATTCTGGGAGGATTGTGCTCTCCGCGCGTTTGAACAGGATATTGGTGAGCGAAAATGTTTCCTTATCTGTCCAGGGATCTGGTTTGAATTCAAATAGATCGTAATCGCCAGTTTTGGAACGACGCGCGAACACAACAAGGCTGCCATCGTTTGAAGCTGCATACGCGGCTTCATCGACTGCCGGGTCTAGCCCTGGTTCTGGTCGAATGAGTTTATCTACTTTAGAATTGATTTTCTCGAGCGGCACTGAAACGATTTGATAGTGAGCTCCGCTTTTTTGCGCAAAATAGAAGCGATCTCCAAAAACACCAGGTGTGATAGCCTGAAAGTCAAATAATTGTTTTGCCTCGCCCCAGGTATCCTCGCCTGCCTCAGAGAAATAGATTCGTGCGAGCTCAGGCTTTCCAAAAGGATATCGTACAAAATATAACCGCTTCCCGTGCAGGAAAGGATTCTCTTCCATCATGTCAGAGTTGATTGTATCTGGCATCCTCTCTGGTCGGGTCCATGCACCGGCAACCTTCCGCGAAAAATAGAGATCCCTGGAAACTGCAATTCCTCCGGCCGTTCTAAATTCATGCGCACCGTCTCGGTTTGAGCTGAATATGATTGCATTCTCTTCAGGAAAGATAAATGGATTTTGATCATCGTACGGAGAATTGAGATCTGAAAGTTCCTGCGGTTGCAGAAACGCGCCGTTCACACGTTTACTTACAAATAGATCTGTGCTTTTCCCGTTTCGATTTGAATAGAAATAAAGACTTCCGCTTGAGCTAAGCGACGCTCCAAACTCCTGACGAGCTGTATTCCAGGGAATCCGTGTGGGCTGGGCAGCCACCAGGGACCCCATGCACCATAGAACCAAGCAGAGGTAGAATAGGCGAAGCGGACTGGTCACGCTTTATTATCGAAACGAACTAAAAAACATTGAGCATCCGGCGGCGAATTCTGGACTCACTGCTATTGCTTTGCTCTCTTCCTATCAAACCAGCGCCAGGGAACAGCGTCCGTTACGATTAGATTGCCCGGAATTTCCTTCTCAATCTCTCGATGAAACTCCGGAAGAACTGACCAGTGCAGCCCGGGTTTGATATGGTGGGCGCTGTGATACCCAAGATTCCAGAAAAATGTGTTATACGACGGTTGCAGGTTATTGTATGATGCATGGTGGTGATCGGTGGGCTCAAGTCCGGCGTGTTGAAAGTAGGTCGCAAGAAATGTTAGCGGCGGTTTAACCAGCATAGGAATCACGAATAGAATGAGCGTATTTACTGGATTGAACCAGGCGAAAAAAGCGAGCAGAGTCAAACTCACCCCAATTTGTAGCAAAAACTTTCGCAGGAGAGTAGGATGCTTCAGGGCAACGGCGAACATCTCGGGATACATACGGAGATAATTTCCAAATACATATTCCGCGACGCCCATTCTCTCTCCGGAACGCCGCCGCCATCTACTCTGATCGAGATCCTGATCAAGGTAATTTCTGTGATGACCCAGATTATGATGAAGTACCCAGCCCATTGTCACAATCCCGGTGTGCAACCCGAGAATCGTATTCAGAATGTGATTGGAAAATGTTCTGTTAAACGTATTCAAATGCGCATGATGATGATTGAACGCAGAAATGGACATTTGTGGAATCAGTAGAAAACCCTCTACGACGGCCACAATCCTCCAATCGCTCAAGAAAAAAAACACAGCCAACTGCGTGATGAAAACTCCCAGGATTAAGAGCACCGGAACCAGGTCCTCTTTGTAACGGAATCCAACAAACGAAAGAAGTGAATTCATGACTCAGGCTTTCCATTCCAGATTGGATTCTCACGATCACTGGGATGGAGCTTGTCGGCTGAGTCCCGGTACATATGCCAGAAGGACTGATCAATCTTTGCGTCCGAATAACTACCCTTGCGTTCATGGAAAAACGGGCACCACCAGTTCTCTACTATCTTCACCATGTAGGTGATCCATGCAAACAGCCCAACGCTATTGGGGCAATATACTGTGCAATTGAAAGACCAGTAGAGTTTGGAGCGCATTAGCGGAATATTATTCCCCAGGACAGGCTGGTCCCTGGTCGTATAACGGTGGGTTTCCCTGCGTGGAACGAAATCTCTAAAACCCTTGATCCGGGTGGCCCCCATCAAACGCAAATGTGCATATGTGAATAATCCACACAGTATCACAAAAGGGAGAAATAAAATGGGAATATAGATTAGCGGAAGGGCAATGGCCTGAATCAGAATGGAACGCGTTCTGAATCCCAGAAAACTGGCCCGATCGGTTGCGGTTTCTCCGGCCGAGCAACCGGAACAAGTAGTAACTTCGACTGTCTGCATCCGTCATACGAATGAACGTCACCCGCAATTGTCAATTCGTTGTGGCTCGAAATTATGATTGTGGCCGATAAGTGGATTTATATGAATTTTTTTCACAAAAAAGATGGCCTAACCGGCCGTAGACCTTACTCTAGAAAAGTCAGGAGGCGCGTATGGAACGAGTTCTCACCTGGCTTGAAGCACATAAAGACTGGACCATTGAGTTTTTGCGGATGTACCTGGGATTGATTCTGATCCTCAAGGGGTTCGTCTTCATCCGCGACATGGATCAGCTACTCGGGCTGATAGGACTAAAGAATTCCCTCTGGCTGGGCGGACTTTTCGCCCATTACATCGTACTGGTACACTTGCTTGGAGGAGCTTTCTTTTTGATCGGATTGATCACTCGCGTAGTGGCTGGATTTCAAATTCCAATTGTTGCGGCGGGGATTTTCGTAGTATATGCGAAGGAGGGCTTACTCTCTGGTACATCAAATCTGGAATATACGACTTTTGTTTTCCTTGGTCTCGTGGCCTTCCTCTTCTACGGAGGTGGAAGGCTGTCCGTAGACCATTTACTGGAGCGCAAGAGAGAATAACGTTCCGCGGGCAGCGTGGGGCTGCCCGATTTTTTTTTGAACCGGCTCAGGCCAAAACAGATCACCTTTGGCGAATCTCTTTAGAGTCATGCCTCCCCGGAGAAAGGTAGTATCCATGCGAGAACCCGCCCTGATTCTTTGTAGATGTAAAACACGCAAAGGAAAGTTTGAGCGATGTTCGCGGATATTTACAAGATTTATGCCGTGGCCTTCGTCGCTGCTCTTAGTTTCAACGTCCTTTCACCGATTCTGCCCGAAGTCTCACGAGCCTTTCAGCTGGAGCGTATGGAAGGGTTGGTTCAGTTCGGCGGTCTCAATAACCTGCTGCTGTTTCTACCAATGGGAATACTCTCACTCCTTTACGCGATCGTCGGAAATCGAATCCGCATTCCACTAAGCCTTGTTGCACTCGTCCTTAGCCTCGTGCTTTTCTGGATTTATATTTCGCAAAGCACGCTTTCATTCACCCTGGGATATCTTTTCCTGGGATCAACCCTGGGATTGCTAATTCCTGGGCTATATGCGGTTGCTAGAGGTTTGCCAAATGCTCCTCCCTTTGCAACCAGCATAAATATTAACATCATGATTGGGATTGGCCTGGCCGTGGGACAGTATGCGTCTGCGCTAATCGCTCAGAGTTTTTCCTGGCGCCTCGTTTATCTGGTTCTGGCTTGCATCAGTATTTTGATTTGCCCGGTTCTAGCACTCAGCATGCCGAGTCAAAACTTAATAGCCGAGCGTTTCAATATCAATAAGATCCCGCGGCGCGCCTGGCTGCTGCTCGCGCAGTACCTGCCGGGAAGCGTCCCGTGGGGCGGCTTCAGCGTATTTATTTTTTCCTACATGGAAACCGATTGCGGTATCAGCAAAGCTTCGGCTGTTTTTCTTGTTACCATTCTCGGAGTCGGTATGGTTTCCGAGCGATCGTGCTTGTAATCATGGTATTCTTCCTGATCGATATTGGAGCAACTGTCGCATTAATTGAGGCCACTGCAGTGGTAACGTTTCCCTGGCTCGTCGCAATGTATTTCATCTCTGGCTTGCTACTTTCTGTCCCGGGTTCATATATCAAGGGAATGTTGTTCGAGTCTGCGTCAACAGCAGATGTCCAGACCATTTTCTCCGTGGAGAATTTCCTAGAATCTGTCGGAAAGGGACTCGGGCCATTCATCGTAGCGCTTCTAATCCAGGGATTCGTGAGTTTGAAACTGGCTATTGTAGCATCCGTTTTCTTCTGGCTCCTGTGCCTACCCCCGCTCCTCTTGCTCCTTCAAAACAAAAATGATCGAACTTAGAAAAGATTCCGACCGCAGTCGCCTGAACTCTCCGTGCTCCGTTCTTTACAGGGCTCAAACTTTCAAGGCAAATCTTGTGGATGTGAGTAGGACAGGCTGCCGCCTGGAAATGCAGGATCAAATATATCTTCCTTCCGGGGCCACGATTGATGTATTTGTAACGCTCGGAGATGCGCCCTGCCTGATTACGGGTCATGTGATTAACTCAATAGCGAATAACGTTGGGATAGCAACCCTTGCCATGAGTGATTCTGCGCAACGTAGGATCGGTGAAGCGCTCCGTGCACAATTATCTGGAAATCGGACAGGATCTCCGCCGTCAGTGCCACGCAAGGTTTTAGCGCTGGGCGCGGGAGGCGGAAAGATTCTCGGCCAATTAAAGATGCTCGAAACGCTCGAAGCGTATCTGGGCGGGCCGATTACCGACCATTTTGATATGCTCGCCGGTTGCTCATCCGGTGCACTCATCCTTGCAATGATAGCCAGGGGGAGCTCGATCGCAGAAATCAGAACAACAATCACGGGCAACATCAAGGGCCTTGGATTTGCCGGCATGTTTGCTTTAAGCAATCTAATTAGCAAAGCTGGTTTTCATAATGGAATCGACGAGAGCTTTGGTAGCATGCAAATGGCGGAACTGACCAAACCACTTTTTACTCTTTCTCGAAATTTCAAATCTTCGATTCACAAAACGTATTCCACGTGGTCTGAAGGAAATCTTCGGATTTCAACCGTGCTAAAACGTGCGACTGCAATCCCGGTCCTTATGGGCGCTCACGAAAACGAAATGGACGGAGGCGCAGGACTCTACATTAATCCTGTGGAGATTTTTCTGCGAGTCCTCCGGCATTCAGGGTCCCTTGCACCTGACCTTCAGGTACTCTACCTGGATTCTGGATTTGATCCACTGGGCCGCCCTGAAGGCTTCGCTGCCCTAAACGACAATGTGATCTCACAACTATTCTGGATCATTGGCACAATGCAGCGCGACCTGAATGTTCTGGCGACCGATCGAATCGTCAATGAATTCCCGAACGTCAAATATACGCCCTACTTTTTTACCTACTCACGCTCGTATGACCTTTCGAAAACGGGCGACTTCTATGCCGCAGAATCGGAAGTCGAGGGTCGTGCCGATCAGTTCAGACAATGGTTGGTGGATTGTTTTGGACGTTAAGCGATGTTACCAATCCAAGCAATCTGTGAGGGTTGCTCTCACATCATCAAAACAGGAATCAACTTCACAGCTTTCTCAGGACATGCCACGACACATAGCCCGCATGCATGACACTGGTCAGAGTTAACAACAAACGCTCGCTCTGAGCCATGAACGATCGTTTTTATTTTTCCAACCCAGTCTAGATTCGACCGTTCTTCCTGATTCATCTCTCGCATTTCAAATACGCCGTACGGACAGACCTCGAAACAATCCCGCTTACCCGCGCATTTGGAAAGATTGACGATTGGCTGTACTCTGCCGGCGGTTTTGCACTCACCGGCAGATTTCGGCTTCTGATTGCTAAGCATTAGATTCGATGCGCCCTTTCACGCATCTCGTGAAATCTGCGACGCATGCGATGTCTCCAGTGCCTGCGTCCTCTTCCGCCTCCGAATCCTCTTACAGGACCCAACAATATCTTTGATAGAACAAACAATCCCAGTGCCTGCAAAAATTCGATCTGCTTGAATCCAAATAAATCCGGCATAAGCCAGTTCCACAACTGCCACACCGCAGCGGATGCTGCAAGTATTAGCAAGGGCACCAGGAATATGAACGCAAATACTTTGCCTTTCCTGCCTTGAGTTTTCCTAAAATCTTTCATAAATTCCCTCTTACGTTTCTTCAAGAAAGAGTGAGCGAATATCGTTCAAACGCTTTGCCAGGTATTCTCTTGCGTACGATTTCCTCGCGGCCAGGGTTCCTTCCGGAATTCCAGTCTCTTCGGAAATCTGACGCAGTGTCTTGCCTTCGATCTCGCTTTGAACAAAAGCAAACTTTTGCTCAGGCGAAAGTTCCTCAATCGCCGCGGCCAGCTCTTCAAGCAATAGCGCTTGATAGGACTGCCGTTCCGGACCGATCGATGGATCTGCCAGGGTCTGCTCGAGCAAATCCTGGGCCACAGCAGAATCCAAAAGTCCCTGCGCCCTACGTCGCCTGTACCAATCGATCACTTTGTTTCTGAGCACGGCATACACATAGCCAGCCAGATACTCAAGCGACCCAACAGAATCCAGCTCCGCCGTTGCAGCAAGAAAAGCCTCCTGCAGCATGTCCTCCGCATCTTCCGGATCAGATATACGACTCCGGATCCATGCAAGAATCCGATTTCGCTCTCTGCGATATGTATTCTCGATCGACACTCACTCTTTCCTTATCTGGAGTCGCAGAGGGAAAGAAATCCTTGGATTTTTTTGAAGGGATTCGAAAATTCTAGCGGAACTGCCGCCGCGAAGATTTTGGCGCGATACGTCTAGAAATGTGTGCTGCGCTAACCCCTCTATGGTATACCCTGCGAATCCCCGGGGGCAGCGAACCTGGACCGGGTACTCCCGTTAGGCGGAGCATCCGGTCCCTCATCGGATTTTTTGATCCGTAGTCCAGATTTAGTTTGACCTGACTTTATTCGCATCCCTTCATAACTCCAAATATTTGGAGGATAAGTTGAAAAGAATCGGATTGTCAGCGATTGTCTTCGCCTTGAGCACCTGTGCTACACTCACACCGGGAGGCCAGGCTGTAAAATATGCTACAAAGACCGAACCAGATGCTGCGTGCAAACAGTTACAAGAAACCGTTTCCTCGAGTTTTAATGCAAGTCAGGAGAGCCTCATCAATAGCCTGCGCAATGATGTGGCGGCAAAGGGTGGCAACTTTCTTGTCATCGACACAATGCTCGCTGTCTCAGCCAACGGCAGCATGCGATACGAAGGCACCGGACGTGGCTTTGTTTGTCCTTAGTCGATTCATTGTGCAAGAAATTATTCCACCTTCACCACAGCAGCTTATGTGACGCTACCCTGGTCGACATTCGCAAATCGCAAGATATTAAACGATCACGGATTTCTCCGCGATTCCAAAGGCGCAAAACAAACTTGACTAAGTCATATGACTAAGTCAGTCTGTATTTCATGCGAACCGTGAATATCCATGAAGCAAAGACGCATCTTTCCCAAATTCTCGACCGGGTAAGGCACGGTGAGGAAGTAATCATTGCAAAATCAGGCAAACCCGTTGCACGCCTGTCGCCTATTCATCCCGTTGCACCGCGTTTACCAGGGCGAGCCAAGGGGATACTAAGCGATCGTTTCTTTGAACCGCTGCCAAACAAAGAACTGGATGCCTGGGAAAGGAAGTGAAGCTACTCCTGGATACACACACATTCCTGTGGTGGTGCCTGGATGATCCAAAACTGCCGCGTAAACCTCGTTCGCTAATCCAGGATCAGAAGAATCAAATCTTTGTAAGTAGCGTCAGCGCCTGGGAAATTTCAACCAAGAGTCGCATTGGCAAACTCGATTCCGCAGGAGAGATCATATCACGTTATGAATGGCTTCTCGAAGCAGATGGATTTCAAGAACTTCTTATCACAACCCGCCATGCGCTTCGGGCCGGGAGCTATACTGTTGCACATCGTGACCCATTCGATCGTATGCTTGCAGCACAGGCCGAGATTGAAGGTCTGACAGTTCTTTCGCAGGACAAAGTCTTTAAGGATTTTCCGGTCAAAACGATCTGGGGAAAATAATCCTCCTTTCGACCTGCACGATACTCGGTCCTGTAGATTTGCAAGGATACAAACCGTTGAAGAAATTATTGTAAACGAGGCCATTGCATTGAAGAATGGGATCAAACTGAATGCTCGAAATCCGCGGACTCAACTGAAGCGCAAATGTCTGACAAATGGATCAAGTCAACGATAGATAAGATGATAGACTTCGGCGCAGACGCTGGAAGATATCCAGGTATGAAGAATCCCGGTGAGGCTCCTCGCGGAAACCAAAACGATAGCCCTGGTGAGAGAAGATGATACGGTGGTGCTCTTATTGCCAGGAATACCTCGGAGAAAGCGCTCCCTACGAATCCTTCGCGATCACGAACGGGATTTGCCCCGGATGCGTGAGTCTCCACGGCGAATCACTCAGCGTTCCAGTTCGCGCTACGGAACTCCGGCAGTTCTATTCAGAACTCTTTACGAACATGGTCAGCGGGAAGGAAGTCTCAATAGCAGAGGTGCTACAGCGGTCCCGAGATCTTCAAATCCGGCCTGTTGATCTACTGATAGGAATGCTACAACCCGCGCTTTACCAGATCGGTGACTCCTGGGCAGAGGGGACTCTTTCCGTTTCAGGCGAGCACGCAGCGACCGCAATCGTTACTTCCCTGGTCGAAATTATTCGCCACACAGACCCGGCGCGCAAACTCAGCGGGAGCAACAGACCAGATGCGCTACTGATTAACGCCGACGGGAACTACCATACGCTTGGGCTAAGCATGATTGAAGCCCTACTTGCGATGCACGGCTATTCGTCGCAGGTCGTAGTCCCTGGAATTCCTGTTGACGAAATTATTCACCTGGCCGAGACCTCCAAGCCAATCGTACTGGGTATTTCCATTTCCATGAAACAGCAGATGCAAACTCTTGAGGAACTTGACCGATGGGCAAACGGTCGACCTGGGCCAATCATTGTAGCCGGAGGATTCTACGTGCGAAATACTCCGTCATTGCCTCTGTCTAATATTCGACGGGCACGAGCAGCAGATGATTTGCTTAGCATACTCACAACATTGGAATCAAAACCTTGATGAAAGTCGTTGTAGGTGATGGACGGATGAATTGGGTTAAAGCCGGTCTTGCTTACTTTGCTGTGGTGTTCTTCGCGGGCTTCGTCTTTGGAACAATCCGGGTTCTGCTTCTAATCCCACACCTGGGCGAAGTGACTGCGGTGTGTCTGGAGTTGCCGATAATGATCGCTCTGTCCTGGTTTGTTTGCCGCTCCATTTGTCGTCGGTTTGCGGTGCACAAGCTCAAGCATCGTGCGGCCACAGGTCTTCTTGCGTTTCTATTTCTCATGGCTGCGGAAGCTGGGCTTGGCGTTGCTACGCGCCCTGTCGAAGCTGTTCTTTCTTCTTTTGTCTCAACTCCAGGACTTCTTGGCCTTGCCGGACAAGTGCTCTTTGCTCTGTTTCCTTTAGTTCAAAGGCCCATCAGCCGGTCCGCGTCATCATCGTTCCCAGGAAATCCGCCTGGCCAAACTAATTCAAAAAATCTCTTCTAACACATAGAAGTAGTTCTTATCCGTCCCAAACATAATGCGTTTTCCAGAAATCACAGGCGAACTCAGGATTGCTCCCTCTGTATCCATCTGCCAGAGGATTGAACCGTTAGCCGCCGACATACAAACCAGCTGCGGTTTTTTACTCGATACACCTTCTGCATTTTCGTCGCCACGCATTCCAAAATAAATCCGATCCCCGGCAACCGTTGGCGCGCTGCTTGTCGCATAGGTTAGTTGTTTTCTCCAGGCAGGACTTCCCGTTTTACTATCGAAGGCGCGAATGATTGAATCTCCGCTTGTGTAGATCACAAGGTCTTTGTACAAACTGGGGGCCAGGTAATCCAGAAGCTGAACGTGTCGCATAAAAACTGTTTCGCGATTCCACGGAGTTTCTCCCATATCAATGCTGTCTTCATATTGCCACGTTGTGTTCCCAGTCAGGCGATCAAGCGCGTAGTACGTGAGCTTCACCGGATCGTTTCCACCCTGGAAATAGCTGCTGGAATAATAGACCTGCTTCTTGTCGAGTGCCGGGAAAGAATACCAGACTGCGTACGGAACTGTAACGTCTACACTCCAGAGAAATTCGCGGGTTCGCATATCGTAAGCGCCAAAGCTTCTGCCGCGCGGCGCCCAGTAGACCACATCTTCATAGACCTGGAATGTATGATGCGACCAGACCGGATTTGGAATGCGATTTTGTTCAACACCGTTGAGGTCCACGAAGAACGTGGCTCCGGTATCACTTGTAAAAATGATTGTGTCTTTGTAACGCAGGACAAGCGACTGAACTGTGTTCCCAGTCGGAAATGCCCATTTCTGTTTTCCACTTTCAATATCGACTGCATACACACTGCCATCGTTTGAACCAAAATAAACCGTATCTTTATCCGCAAACGGAACCGAGTTTACAGCACTCTTAGTCTTAAACGACCACCGCATATAGCCCGACTCAGTATCAAGGGCATAAAAATTCCCATCGACTGAACCAAAATACATTACATCGCCGATTACTACGGGTGGATTGAAGGCCTTGGCGTCCTTTCCGCTCTCTTCCTGAAGTCTGAGCTTCCAGCGCAGACCAAGTGGAGGATGCAGAGCGTTCGCAGTTGCGCCAGAGCCCTGATTCCCGCGATATTCAATCCAGTCTAATTGCTGGCTACATGCTGTGAGGGCTAGAACCCCAGCACAAACAAGTGAAAGACTGAACCTACCAATCATATCCAGAGGCCGCGCAGACTGAATACTCGCCGCAGTAAACCAATGGCTCCGGGCTTCTTTATGTCGGACTTAACATGCGCATACTCAGTACGCAACGCAGTCAGTTCGCCTGCCCGTTCTTCCACGGGTAGATTTACGCGAAAGCGTAGCGAAGTAAACTGATCAGCAAACAGTTTGATGCGCGGATAACGTTCGGCATATTCTGCGTGGGTTGCAAACGGCGGCCTGATATCGTATCCCTCATGCGCCATTCGAATAATCAATAACCGGAAGAGTGAATCGAGCGCACGCGTATCAGATCCCTTTGCGCGAAATCCAAGATAGGCCATGCGCAGGCTCCGATAGGAATACAGGCCAATCAAAAGGACAACCAGGGCGACCAGAAGAACTTTGCCAACAAAGCGATACGGAAAATCAAACTTCTTCTCTTTTAACTGCGGAACCTCTTCAATCATTGGGATAATTACATCCTGCTGATTTGGATCCATTTTAGGTTCAGGAGGAATGGCGAATGACGTGGTTTCAAAATCGACCCAGCCAAATTGTGGCAGATAAAACTGAACCCAGGCATGATGATGTGATGTGGTGACCAAGTACAGGTCATCCATTTTGTACTTCTGCAAAGCAGGAATTCGGCGGCGCAGCTGATACACGCCTCCTCGATGCGCAGGAGTTTGAAGCTCACGCGACGCTATGTATCCGGTAACTGCGCGCGAAGGAATTCCAGCCAATCGACCCATAAGTGCTGCTGTCTGTGAGAATTCGGTACAATCGCCCCGCTTGTCTTCAAACAAGAACTTTCCAAGCTTGTCGAGATTCATTGCCTCGTCATAGCCCATTTCATATTTGTGTCCTTTGAAACTCCGCAGGATAGCCTCAATCTTCTGAAAATGAAATTGTTTTCCCTTTGTGATTTCATTTACCTTTGCGCGCATGCGTTCCACGCGTGGGTCCTTGGGCACACTTAGATAAAATGCATTTTGCTCACGCTCAACCGACGACAGATTGCCGGCAGCGTTCCATTCCTCCGGTGACGTGACGTTCATCCGCGAAAGTGCCAGATACGAGAGATTGAATGGCTTGTATCGTTTATCTTGAATTGTAGGTTCGATTGCAACGGGCCTGTATGCAAGCACACGCAATTCGATTGTAGAAAAATAGAAGATCTCTGCTGGTTTTCTGAACTCATCCTCTGGCTCATCCTGGCTGCGCCAGGTTTGCAAGAGTCGCATCCGCGCAAGTGAATTCAAACCCTCATCGATTGGATCAGGTTGAAACGATTTATCAATAGTAAAAAGCCCGTTGTAACTTTCCGCAGCATACACCGGCTGAATGGGACTTGCTATCACCATTACCGCTTTCTGTTTGCCCTGACCCTCGCCCTGCTGTTGCTGATTGTCCCACTGATCGGATGGGACTCCTTCGAGCTTTGGTCCTTTCTGATTCTTGCTCTGATTTTCCTGATTTTTATCCTGATCTTTCTGTTGCTGGCTCCCCTGTTGGCCCTGTCCGCCCTTATCCCCGCTCTGGGGCTTGCCCTGGTCTTTGCCGCTCTGATCCCCCTTCTGCGGGTCCTTTCCATTCTGGGGTTTTTTGCCGCCTTTCTGATCTGGATTCTGATTGCCCTGGCCGCCGCGCCCACCTTGCAACTCAGAGGGATACTTTTCTTCACGATCGCCTAACGGTAACCCGTTTTGTGTATTCCGATCCGGCTGCTTTGGTTTATCACCGCGGCCCTCCCGATCATCCATGGGTTCACCTTCAAGCGGCGAGGGATTGAGTGGCGGCTCCTTCTCAAGCTCATTTAAAACGATATTGTGCGAAACAAAATCGGTAGGAATTACAAATGCAATTCCCATGAACGTAACGGCCCCAAGCCCACCATACAGGAACATCTTTTTGACGTTAGCTGCCTTTTGTGGAAACGCTGCTAGATAAAGCACGCATGCGTGGATCGCAAAAACGATTACCGTTCCAGCAAGCAAGATTGTAGTGATGCGCGCACTCTGCTGGGCTACATCTTCCGATGCGCGCGCGAAATTCAGAATTTTGAAATAGATAAATGCAAAGGCGAACAACTCAAGGCTTGCAAGGACCGGAAACCTGGTAATCCGCGCAAACACCAGGCGCGTCCATACGTAAGAAAGGAGTGCCACAACTACGAGTAGCCAGGAGTCACGGTTCCATCCGGAAATAAAGGTGATCGCAAATAGGTTAACTGCAAGCAGTCCTGCAAGCCACTTCAATTGGCCGTTTTGGCGGCCGTAGAACGCGCCAATCATCATGACTGGCCCCAGAATCAAAAAAGCAAAACGGGAAACTGCGTCATATGGTACGGCCACAGCCGTGTGCAGCCATGGCGTGCAGATCAAGATGAAATACAGGACGAGTCTTGTGTAGAAGAGTATCTGCATGGTCAAAGTATAACAAGCTTCAATTTTTCTTCCATGTAAAAGCCGTTTGCACGGCCGGGAGAAACAGGAATTTTTCGCTGGATGACCGAGCGAATGAATCCAGGTAGTCCGCCAAGCGGAGGAATTGCAAGGCCCGCAGCCAGGTGGAAAAGCCGAACGCGCCTGATGTCTTTGGCGCCTGAAACCGGGCCAGCCGTTTTAAATAGATGTGTTTTTGCAAGACTGCGTAATCCTAAATAACCGGCCAACCCTTGATCAAATGCAGTCGTGAAGATGAAGACTTCATCGTTTCGTTTATCCGACTGGGATTCACTCTGGAAGTGAACGTCAGCGAGCGATTGTGCCAGCTTATCCAGGTCCTTTGAATCTTCAATCATGGCCTCAAGCGCTCCTGCGCGGACATGAAATCGATATTGCGGATGCTTGCTTTGAATTGCAGCTATAAATGAGATCAACCAGCTCTTACTAAAGTTCAGGTGCATCAAAGTCAGGGGTGTTTCGCCCTGACTGGAATATGGTCTAAGCTCAAGCCTGAGCAATTTGGATGGCTCGGGTGAGATAGGAGAAATTCGAGTAATCATCTCATACACACGAAACGAGGCCTTCCAGTTCACGTCTTTCATGCGATCCCCTGGAACGTATTCGCGCATGTAATACTTTTCTTCGTCGGATTGCTGCTGTTTGCGACTGGGCTCAGGGCTTGAAGTAACATCAACGCGCAATGCTTCAGGCACGGGAAACATGGGCGGCTTGACGTAGACTTCTTTGTAGATGAAAGGCTGGAGAGGGATTCGAACAAACCCCAGCACATCGCGCAGATACAGGCGACCTTCAGCATGCAGAATGCCGCATAACGGAAAATACATTGGAACCAGGCAAAGCCCGTCTCGATCCGCAGAAGCCTCTGATTTGATTTTAAGCTTTACTTTATTCCCACAGTCCAATTTTCCGCGAATGACGAAGTGCATTCTAAATAATGGGATTCCAGGCGAAGGCGAAAGGCCAATTGCATGCTCAGTCTCTTGCCTGGCGTTCAGAGTTCTTGCATTCCAGGAAACAATTGTAAAATGCAACTTAAGGGCTAACAGACGCGATGAAACCCCAAGAAGAGCCAGGACAATGAGTGCCGCTGCGGAAAACCAGAACGCGTAAATGTTGGAAGTTGCGCGTGCGTAACCCAGGAGATAAAGGCCTGTTACCAACACCAGGGTGCCCGGAGCTGTGAATGGGTAGTATTCTAAAATCTTACGGATGAATCCAGAGATCTTAGCCAGGTGCGGCTACCTCTTTCAGAACCTCTTGTAAAACAGAAGCAGGAGTGCGCGAGGGATCTTCCAGTTCGATTCTATGACTGAGTGCCGGGAATACCATTTCTTTGACCATATCAGGCGTTACAAAATCGCTTCCGCGCACAAGGGCCAGGGCCCGAACCAATCTGGACAGACGAATCCCGGCACGGGGACTTGCTCCCGTAATTACGCCCGGGTGCTTTCTAGTCTGACGAATAATTCGAACAATATACGATGCAATGTCAGGATGAAGCGATACTTCATCAACCAGCTTGGTCCAGGCTAAAAGCTCACCCGGGGCTATCACTGGTTTAAAATCTTTCCAGGAGTTTTCTTTTCCATGCTGCGCGAGAATTTGAATCTCATCTTGCTCGGATGGATAGCCCAGGGAGATCTGAACCATGAACCGATCAAGCTGCGGTGCTGGCAGCGGGAAGAGATGGCTTCCCTTCAGGTTCATTGTAGCAATTATAAAGAATGGATCTGGAATGGCGTACGTCTTGCCTTCAATTGTAACTTTCTGTTCTTCCATTACCTGGAGAAAACTTCCCTGGGTCTTTGGAGTAAGCAGGTTGATTTCATCGCATAACAGGAAGTTTGCGAAGATTGGTCCGCTGTGAAATGTAGATTTGTTCGACTGCATGTCGAATCGATTGAAACCCAGAATATCTTGAGGAAGTAAATCTACGGTGCACTGAATACGGCTAAACGGCTCAATCTTAATGCCGTCGACTTTTTGCTCATTGCCCCAGTCGATTGAACCAGAGATTGCGCGCGCAAGCGAGGTCTTACCTACTCCGTGCGCGTCTGCGAGAATTACATGGCCGCCTGCGATCTTAGAGGCAATAATCGTTTCAATCGTTGACGTTTGCACAACGATCACAGAACGAATATTAGCAATCAGCCGGGCAATGCCCGACTTAGCTGCAGCGATGTATTCTTTCACAAAGAATCGCTTATTTCATTTTGTATTTTTTCTTGAAGCGATCAACGCGGCCCGCCGCATCGATCATACGCTCCTGGCCGGTGAAGAACGGATGACAGCTGGAACAAATGTCCACTGTCATGTCTCCACGAGTTGAGCGCATGTTGTATACAGTTCCGCAAGAGGCGCACTTAACGACCGCTTCTTTATAGTCCGGATGAATCTTAAGTTTCATTCCCTATCTCCAAATATTCAAAAAGCGGTGATCCGCTGCCGGGTTACCCACCCGGTACGTTCATGCTGCCAAGAAAGTCTTCATTTGTCTTGGAGGCTCTGATTTTTTCCAGTAGAAGCTCCATAGCTTCTGTGCTGGCCATTGGACTCAGGACCTTTCTCAGTATGAACACCCGGTTTAGAACATCCTTGGTTAGAAGAAGTTCTTCTTTTCGCGTTCCAGACCGGTTAATGTCCATTGCCGGGAAGATTCTCTTGTCGGCAAGCCTTCTATCAAGGATGATCTCCATATTTCCAGTGCCTTTGAACTCTTCAAAGATCACGTCGTCCATTTTGGAGCCAGTCTCAACCAGTGCCGTTGCCAGAATGGTCAAAGAGCCACCGTTTTCGATGTTTCTGGCCGCTCCAAAGAAGCGTTTTGGCTTATGAAGTGCATTTGAGTCCACACCACCCGACAGGATCTTGCCAGACGTCGGAACGACCTGGTTGTAAGCCCGTGCAAGCCTGGTAATAGAATCCAGGAGAATTACAACGTCACGGCCATGTTCGACCTGGCGTTTAGCCTTCTCAATGACCATCTCAGCTACCTGAACGTGGCGAGAAGCTGGCTCGTCAAACGTTGAGGATACTACTTCCCCTTTTACGCTGCGCGCCATATCGGTCACTTCTTCCGGTCTTTCATCGATTAGAAGAACCAGGAGAATTACTTCCGGATGGTTGTGAGTGATTGCGTTTGCAATGTGCTGCATCAGGATCGTTTTACCGGTCCGTGGAGGAGCTACAATTAGCCCGCGCTGGCCTTTTCCAATCGGAGTCAAAAGGTCAATGATCCGTGTATCAAGGAGCGATGGATTCCACTCCATATTGAGGCGCTGGTCCGGATAGAGTGGCGTGAGGTTGTCAAACAACTGACGACGATGCGCTGCTTCCGTTGTAGTTCCATTGACTGTGTCCACCCGAAGTAGCGCAAAGAATCGTTCCGACTCTTTTGGAGGGCGAATGTAGCCGTTGACGGTGTCACCCGTGCGAAGACCGAACAATCGGATCTGCGAAGGCGAAACATAGATATCATCCGGTCCGGGTAGATAACTGTAATCTGCGCTGCGAAGGAAGCCATAGCCTTCTTGCATTTTTTCAAGCGTTCCAGATGCCAGAATCGATCCGTTCTGTTCCGCTTGTTTTTGTAAGATCGCAAATATCAGATTTTGCTTTTTGTGGCCTGTAGTATTTTCAACTCCAAGCTTCTCTGCGAGAACTGTTAGATCCTCGATTGGCTTGCGTTTGAGTTCTGTAATGTCGAGTGGAGGCGGCTCGTTTCCGGTTCGGTGGCCGTTCTCTGAATCTTCGAGTTGCTGTTGCTCTGCTGCCAGATCATCCATGGGGAGTTCACCCCGTGCGTCCATAGGTCCGCGATCGGGAAACCCGCCGCCTGGCCTTCTATGTCCGTGATTTGGTCTTCTTTCTCTTGCTCTTCTTGGAGGCATTTGTACCTTCCTGCCCTTATGGGTTAGTTTTTTTCCTGGTAGTGATTTTTGCCGGGAGTCGGTAGACTCCGGAGATGTCGCGTTGCGACTAAATAGTATATCTTCTTCTAATTTCTTAGTTTGCTCGCTGTCAAATCAAAATTTTACGAAAAGTCCAGGGCTAACAGGTCTGCCGTTCTGAATTACTTCAAAGTGCAGATGTGGCCCGGTTGTCAGTCCGGTATTTCCTGAGATTCCAATCTCCTGACCTGCCACCACTTCCTGTCCGCGTCTCACTCGCACGGAACTCAGATGTCCGTAGAGAGTCTTGAGTCCCGAACCATGTTCAATTACGATTGCATTTCCGTACGATCCCATTCCACCCGCATACACTACAATTCCCGTGCGCGCTGCGACAACTGGTCTGTAATACATAACAATATCAAAGCCAGTGTGCATGTTGAGCCGGCCAGGAGAGAATGGATCCGGTCTCCATCCAAATCCAGAGGACAGCATTCCCCAGGCAGGACGGAACCAGACTGGGGGTGGAGGTGGAATCTTTGCATTTGGTAAAAATACTTTTGTGCCAGGACGAATCAGATCCATGTCGCGCAGATCTGGATTGTCGTTTTGAATTTCTTCCAGCGCAACTGAGTAATACTGCGCAATGGCAGCAAGGCTATCACCAGGCTTCATGCGATACATAAGACCCGGTCTATTTGGAATTGTGAGCTTCTGACCTGGCTGCAAGTCGTCTGCACGCTTTAGTCCGGAGGAAGAGAGGATGCTTGCTGGAAGCACGCGATACATGCCAGCAATTTCAGATAACGTGTCTCCGGGGCGAACCGTATACTCTATCTTTCCGTCTTTCCGCGGGTTAGTAGTTGTAATAATTTTTTCTTTGAGTTCTTCTGNNNTCTGCTGGAGAGATTGCAGCCACGGCCCCAGGCTCGCTTCCGTTTCTAGTCGACGCGGTCCCAACTGTGGTCCACATTCCTATGCCGGAGAATCCAATGGTGGCAAGCAGGACGGCACTTGCACTCAGGCGATACTTCATTCCACCAAAATCGATCCTGCGGACGGTTGGATGATCTTTGCCTGGAAGAGTATAGACGAAGCTACCGCCACCGGTATAGATGAGCGAAAAACGACCCTGAAGATTCAGGATTTTCCGACCCGGGCGGTTTTTGAATCGTCTATGGTACATGGCGTCCGAGCATATTAGTGTCTATTTGAGGAATCGGCCGGGTTTCGTTAGCTAATAAGCGAATAACGGACCCGTCAAACCCGGTTTTATCCGGATTATTTCTCCGAAAGCTTCATTCCTCCGTAGGATTCTTCGATCACTTTGCGGACATCTTTCTTCTGCCCGCCTGTAATTGTAATATTGCCTTTTGCCATCACGCCGGGTTGGATGTTAAGTAGGGGCGATGTGATGTCTCCGAGAAGCTTGCCTGATTTTTCGAGACGAACTTCATTCTCGGCTGCGATGTTTCCGATCATCGTGCCGGCCACGACGACATTCTTTGCCGTAATGTTGGTCTTAATCTTACCAGTTTCACCCACAACAAGGGCATCTTCTGTCTTGATCTCACCTTCAAACTTTCCATCAATCTTCAGGGAGCCTGAAATATAGAATTTACCTTCGAAGATCGAACCAGGTCCGATCACACTGTTCATTGAATCGTTACGGCCAGCCATTTCGCCTTATGTGGCATAGCACACAAAACTCACAACCAAAAAAGGCCCAATCAAGCCGTTCGGGGGGCTGCAAGTGAGACACGTCCCACTTGACTTTTCCCGCCGATCTGCTAGCACGGCCCCGGCCACTCGCCTCGCCTTCCATTTTTTTTGAATCCCTTTTCCCGCCTCCAAAAGAGGAATCCCCCCACGGGGGCGGGCCACGCATGCCCCGGGAGCCTAGCGCTCGAAATCAGGCGCAAGGACAGGCGATCGTAACATGCCGTCGGCCAGGGTGAGGCGGATTCGTTCGAGGTTTTCCCGGGCGCGCGTCTGTTCGGAACCAGTCCCCCGCAGAACCATCTCGCGGTATTTTACTCCTGCCGTGTTGAAATCTCGTGCCCGCTCAGCCAGATAGGCCTGGCGTTCCAGAACAAGACCGAAATTCATAGAATCCAACCTGGTGCGAATGTACCCTGTGATCTCAGCCGCCTCAGTCAAATCGATCCTCTGCAGCCGATAGTATTCGCGTTGCAACTCTTCGTCTTCGCGCGAAATCACCTTCTGTTTGATTTCAAATAGCTTTGCGCGAATGTTGTCTTCCGCCTGTCGCGCTACATTGTAGTCTTTCTCAACCGTGCGAAACACATTTTCACTTTCTTGTAGTGAAGCAAGCTCCTGGTCCGTGCGAAGCCCTCGTCGCGCAATGGCCGCAAGATTTCGATTCACTCGGTATCTGACAAGCGCTGATTCAGTTCGCTTTTTGGTATCAGTGATTTGATCGAATGGAAGTTGAGCCGCGAGAAATTGATTATACAATTCCTTAGCTCGCTCAAGCTTTCCCGTTCTTTGAAAACTAATATCAGCCAATTGCAGGCGAACCTGCGGCGAATTGACGTTGCTTACATACTTCTCCATTAGCTCTGATGCCCGAATGTAGTTTTGCGAATCGGTATAGAGTCCAGCATACGCTAGTAGATTTGAATCGTAATCTCCGGGGCGCGGTGAGATCTTGTCTGCAAGGTCAAAGTAGTCCTGAAAATAGCGCAGCGCAAGTCCGACCTGTCTGCTGTGTCTGTACTCATTTGCAAGTAACGACACATAACTAATGTTACTCGGGTCGATTTTGTTTGCGAGCTCAAGCAACATGCCATAAGCTGTGAACTCGCGATACGGAGTGCGGTCTTCGCCCAGTTCTGTTCCGATCCCTCGGTAGAAAGAGGACCGATTCAAGATGCGATCGATCTCTTTGTTCTTCCCTTCAAGTTGCTGCACAAGCACGGCCATGAAAAATGCCAGTTCACCGTCGCGTTTCTGTTTCGCTTGAGCATATTTCTTGTACGATGTTGTGCGGACATTCTCAAGTCTCTGCTCCAGATTTTTTTTCTGCGCCGTCAATTGATCAAAACGCGTGCGAGCACCTGCTGGATCCGCGGACTGCCCACGAGCAAGCCTGGCTTCCTCGGTCGCAATTCGCTTCCTGGCTTCCTCCGCTTCAGCGGTTATCTTAGTGTACTGACCCAGATCAGTTCTAAACGACTTTGCATCAGCGATCGCCTGCGGATCGCGTTCTTCACTGAGCCGTTCTTCGTTTGCAAATCCGTTCAAGATCATTATGTAACGAGCATTCCGCTCCGCGTCACTTAACGTTTCCACATACGGTTGTTCAAAGCTAGTGAATCGGAAGGCCATTGCGTATTGATTCAGTGCTCGATACCGGTCGCGCGATCGATCATAGGATTCGCCAATCAGCCTGTGAAGCCTGAACATATAGGGATGGTCGCCCAGGAAATAGTTGCGGCCTGCTTCCTTGCTCCGTGACAGAGCCATGATTCGAATGGCATTTTCGCTGAGGGCAGCGTGTTGACCGCGACGCTCATCCTGGATTCGTTTGTCCGCAATAAACTGCGCATTGTAGCGCGCTAACTCAGCCTCGCCCTCCCCTATGATTTTGGGAAGATCAGGATTTTGACCCGATAGCTCCGTTTCAAGCCTGGTCACAACGGCGCCATCGATCACTTCGCCCGGTGTTTTGTAAATTGACTGCGCCGGCAAAGCCGTGCCGAGCAGGCAGAGTATCAACCAGGCCCTCATCGGTTTATTGTCGGCCTTTCGTAAAAAACCGCAAGCCCCTTTGGTTGGTTCAAGCTCCCCGGATTTTGAGCAAACCTCTGGTCAATTGTATCCTATCACGCAAGTGATAGGATACAATTGACTTTTCCCGCCGATCTGCTAGCACGGCCCCGGCCACTCGCCTCGCCTTCCATTTTTTTTGAATCCCTTTTCCCGCCTCCAAAAGAGGAATCCCCCCACGGGGGCGGGCCACGCATGCCC
>JAIOPQ010000034.1 GCA_021413825.1 Spirochaetia bacterium
AATAAATTCAAGGATGTAGATAAGTCAAAAGGCCTTCACGGTGGAATCAATTTTGAATTTCGCCCAATGGAATCTCTGAAGTTGTATTTTCGTCCAGAATACAGGGAAATGAGCTCGAATTATATTCCAACCTACTTTGATCAGTACTATTCCATTGAGCGGACTGCATTGCAACCTCGCGGTGTCGCAGATTTTTCTGGCCTTTCAACTGCTTCCGGTGAAACTAAACTGGCATACTTGCAATCCCTGCCCAGTGATGGACCCAAGGTACGCGGGTACTTTGGGCAGTTGATGATGGACTGGCTACAGACAGTCGTGATTGAAGGCACCTACGAAGACTACACCGGTGCCAATAATTCAAAGATCTTTGTAGGCTTCTATGTTCCAAACGTGGCGAGCTTTTTCATGGACGGCTATTATACAAAGCAGGGCTTTAACAGCTACAAGGAATCCTTTCGGTATGACGACAGAAGTCTGGCAGCAGCCGAACTCGGATACAGTATCTTTGCGGGTTTGTATGTTAAAGTTTCATTCAAGCGCACGTGGATCTACGATCAAACCACTTCAACCTACAAGGCAAACGACGAAACAACCTACAGCGGCGGATTTAACACTACCTTCTAACTTGCACCAAAACCATACGGCTTAACCGCAGATAAACGCAGATAGAAGGACGATGGAAGGGTGGGGACGCAGGCCGCCCGATTGCGTCTATCAGCGTCCATCTGTGGCTATTCCCTTTCTGTCCTATTTCCCCTGGTTTTCATTCCGATTTTTCGCAGGGGTACTCGCGGCTTTCTGCCGATCGTTTCTCTATGGAACTCGAGATCCTCGGATTAAACCCTGTACTGAATGATATGGTTTCGCGCGGCCAATTGAGCGCAAGAAAGATCGCCAGGCTTGTTATACTTAAAGACATGATCGATCGCTATGCTGCTTGCCTGTATGTAACCGATCAGGACGCTGAGGCTTTGCGCGCGCGTTACGGGGCCTACCCTGACATTCGTAGTTGGGGCGATTATTTCCAGACAGAGCTTGCAAGCCAGCACTTTGAGCGCACGGATGCTGAGTTTGATCGGATTGTCGATACTGTCCGTTTTGACATTATTTCTGCCTGCAAGATCTTTAGTGATAAGCCACAGCAGTTCATGGGCCTTGTGGAAGAAAACGGAATTCTAGCCATGGGAATGGATCGCGCGGACTGGCGGGAAGAGGAAGAAGAAGCGGCACACCTTGACATCCTTCGTCAGTACTACGTAGAAATGAAATTGCATACCCGAGCCGTGACAGCGGAGGACGAAGGCTGGTTCTCTGGTTTCGCCGCGAACGCGCAGGCAGTTTGATGCGCTCTGGCGATCCGGCACGAACGTCTGCTCCAGAATGCGCCCGGGCGCCTGCCCCTCGGCGCGGGGTTCCGAGCCTCGGGCCGTTCATATCCAATTCACTGCACGGCGCCCAGGCGCATTCTGACGCGTCCGTGTCCGGATCTTGTCGCTTACGGTTTTCTTATTCTTTGCTGTTACCACTATTCCTGGCGTTCGCCACAACGTCTTTCGCGCAGACTGCCGATCAGATGGCGCCCGATACTACCAATCCCGGTCAGCCAAATACAACGGCACCTGCCACGACTACTGCTCCTGTTGAGAGCTCCATTTCCAGCCCCCTCGAGCGACCTGTAACCCAGGAAGCGAAGCGCCGTGCAGCCCTGGCAAAGGAGCGTAGCAAGGAGGCGGAAAGCGCCTATCGTTATGCGGTTCAGATTCATGGCGACGGCTACAACGAGCGCTCGCTTGAACTACTGCGCGATTTTCTGATTCGCTTTCCTGGCCATGAGCGCACGTATTTTGTCCGAATGGAGCAGGCCGACATACTTCGTGAGATGGGTGATACGCTTGAAGCTGCAAACCTGGACCTTGAAACGTGCAGAATCTTTCAAAATCAGGAGCGCGGTGGGAATCTTTGTCTTCGCGCCGCTCGTCTGCTCAAGCGCAGCGGTGATCACGATCGAGCCGTCGCTGTTTTGAAAGAAACTATACGTCGCTATCCTGCGACAAGCCTTGCAAGAGTGGCCGATGTGGAGCTAAATCTCATTTCTGAGGCGAAACCGGCGCCCGCTCATGTTTCCGACGATAGTAAAGAGGCAGAAACGCCGAAGAGTGAAGATAAGGTACGAGAAGAGGCATTGCCACTTGATGAAATGCCGGGGGCTGGCGTTTTTGACGCAAACCCGCCATGATTTTGTTGTTGTCACCAGTGTCATTCGACCGACCCCTGAATTAAGCCATGTCCTTTCAAATGCTCAATTTTAAAGCCGGCTCCTATGTAGTCATAGAGGGCAAAAGGGAAGCGCTGACCTTTTATATCATTCGCCAGGGCAAGCTCAAGACCGCTAAAGAGAGCCCGGTAATTGGGGAAGATCCCTCCGCTGTCCTGGGCCCAGGAGATTTCTTTGGTGTAGAAAGCGCCATGTCCGGCCACTCCCGCATTGAAACCGTTGTGGCCCTGAGTGACTGTTCACTCATCGTAGTTAATAACGATCAGTTCGGTCTGCTCATTCAAAAGAACGCGCCGGTTGCAATGAAGATCATTCGATCTTTCTCCGTTAAGCTTCGCGCATTTGATAATACAATTACTCGTCTATCGTTTAGAAACGCAGTGGAAGAAGACCCATCGCATCTGTTCAGCCTGGGCGAACATTGGATGAAGGAAAAGCGCCCCCATCACGCAGCCTACGCCTTCCAAAAATATCTACAATGGGTTCCGCAGGGCGACAAGGTCAGCCAGGCCAAGATGCATCTGCAATCCATGAACAAGCCGCTCAAAGCGCCACAGATTCCTGAATCCACAATCAATCGCACCTATCGTCCAGATGACATGATCTTCTCTGAGAACGAACCGGGTCGAGAGCTCTACATTATGCAGAGCGGTCGTGTTAAGATTACAAAGATGGTAGATGCGCAAGAAGTGATGCTGGCCGTTCTTCAAACTGGAGATATCTTCGGTGAGATGGCTCTACTGGATAACAAACCACGCAGTGCTTCCGCCATTGCGTCTGAAACCACGACTATGCTTGCAATTAACAAAGCAAACTTTGAATCAATGGTCCAGGCACAACCTCAATTAGCCTCTCGTCTTATTACAATTCTATCCGAACGTATCTGGATGGCATATCGCCAGCTAGCAAACTTGATGATCACGGATCCCGTTGGTCGTCTGTATGACACTCTTCTCACCCTTGCAGAAAAGCATCACGTCAAGATTGCTCCAAAGGCTGCGTATACGTTTGATCTTGGTGGGAAAGATTTGCTCAAGATGGTTGGCTTCGATCCGGTTAAGGACGAACATTATCTGATGGAACTTCTAAAATCACGCTGGCTCAAACTGGATGAAGGCAAAGTAATTTGTATGGACCTAATTGAACTTGAGAAGCAGGTTCAGTTCTACAAGAAGAAGTCAAGCATGGAAAGAAAACGGGAAAAAACCGCGACCTGACCGTGACGGACCTTAGTAGCTGGGAACCATTCTTAGTTCAATCGGGCGTCGTACTCGCTCCAAGACCATTGCCAACACGCGAAGGAATAGCAGATCGTTTGCGTACTGCTGCATTTGCAGAACTCCAGGCAGAACGGGCATTCAATCGAGCTGCAGAAATCTACACCGATGCTCCACAATCATTGCGCGATGCATGGAAGCATCTTGCAGTTGAAGAAACAAAACACATGAACTGGCTCCTTGGACGTCTTGCAGAAATGGAAATAGACGTAAAAGAACGTCCGGTTAGCGACTCGCTCTGGCAGTCGCTAATGAAATGCACGGATGCAAGAACCTTCGCTCACTACATTGCTGAATCAGAAGAACGTGGACGCAGAGCAGGGCAACGCTTTCACGACACACTTCTAACGATCGATGAAAAAACAGCCAGGATTTTTGGCGAGATTGCGCGCGAAGAACAAAGGCATATAGATCTGGCTTACAAACACTATCCGCTTGATTTTGAGGCACGCGATGCGACTGGAACAAAAGCTCAAACCTAAAAACCCGGAATTTCTGAAACGTGTTCATGAGATCTTTGATCGCGCACCTTTTATTCGTGATATTGGCTTAAAACTGGAATCTGCCGAGATTGGTCGGGCTGTGACATCGCTTGAAATCAAAGAAAAACACATGCAGCAGAACAATTTTGTCCATGCAGGTGTGCTTTCCACAATGGCTGATCATACTGCTGGTTGTGCTGGTGGAAGTCTGATAGCCCCAGACGAAGTTGTTCTTTCAGTAGAGTATAAGATTAATCTGCTGCGACCCGCAATCGGTGAGAGTCTGCGCTGTGAAGCGCAGGTGTTGCGCAATGGAAAGACTTTGATTATTGTGGATTCGTTTGTATATGCAACGCAGAAAGGTCGCGAAAAGCTTACGGCTAGGGCTACTGTAACGTTAGCCGTCGTGGGTTCAAGTTACGATTAAATGTCGATTTCTGACCGCGGCGAGAATTATCCATTCACGTTGATTGCCTGGCAGCTTTCCAGTTTGCTCGTTCTGTTTTTCGGCATGTCGGGACCAATATGAAATTGAAATGAACTTGCAGTGCCGTTTTCTCCATCCTCAAGTCGGGTTACGTCCTCGGTTATCTGGAAAAACAGAAAATAATCCGCGTCGATCAAGCGCATGTAGCAAGAGGAACATCCTGACTTAAAGAAGGTCATCCGCATACAGGCGCGCCCAGATTTTAGAGGGCGTGTGTCGGACTCGGGTAAGCCGGGCCATTCAAAGTCAAGATCAGCGTATCCGGTGTAGGATTTCAGGTCTCTAAAGATTCGTTTGGCGAGCCACGGGTTTGCATCTTGCCAGATTTTCTGAAATCCTTCCAGGTTGTTGTACCGTACATATCCCATTGAAGTCCGGACGTTTGCTTCGATTTTCGTTCGCTGATACGTTGCGCAGTGACAGAGTGTGAAGAATGCGGGAAGACACAGGATGAGTTTAAGGAACAAGCCAGGATTTGCCAAGATGGCACATTGTGCCGATTTTATGCCGGGTTGTATACTTGATTTCCTGTGGAACGTTAGACGGAACCCTGGCTTTGATAGTTGGGAGCCCGGACCCGGTGAGGAGAGGATCTGCTAAAATTGTTCCTCCGCACCGTATGTAATAAACACATCGCGCATGGACAGATATTGCGCGCTGAAATATGCCGCAGGTTTTACTGTATTCGTTACCCGGACCTCGTCGATCAGGCCGTCCCAGTTTTCCCCTGCATTCTTAAAGGATCCCAGAAATGAATTGGTATCAATGGCACCAAAGTTTGCGTAAGTGCCCGTTGGATTTGTCGGCGTGGGAGAACCATTGGCGTAAACCGCGAACGCGCCGCCATTCCAGGTAAGTCCCAGATAATTCCATTGTCCGACTGTCAGCTGAACACCGGTTGAATTGCAAGCCCCGCAGGAAACATCAAATAGGTTCCCCATGCCGAAACGAAAATCGCCGGTTGCATTCAAGGAATACAGATAGATTCGTGTATCGGTTGATCCCACACGATGTGAGAAAATGTATTTTCTAGTACCCGCCCCAGGCAATATCGACGCGCGCGCCCAGGCCTCTATGGTTCCAGTTGCGGCAGAATATCCCGTTACGCCATTTGTAACACTGCTATTGCTCGTTGTGAGGAAGTTGCGGCCTGAGCCAATGAACCCTGTCGCTAAACTAGTTGTAGCAAGGTCCGCACCGTTATTCGCGCTTGAGGTTGAATCAGTAAACGATGAAGCAAAATGGTACACAGCGCGATATCCGGAACTCCAAACGCCTGTCTTGTTTTGTGCATCTGCGGCCACTGTGTTTCCGTAACGCATATAAATAAAATCGGTCGCCGATGAGGCATCGACCTTTGGAACGCGCACCCAGATGAGGGAACTCCCACTTGAATCGAATTTCTCTATCTCATAATCAAGTGACGTTGTTCCGTCTGAATCAAAAAATCGTAAGTCCTGCCCCTGGGCTTGTATCATGCAGTATGGCACACGATTTGCGTTTAGAACCACAAGCACTGGAAAATTATCCAGATTGGTGGCCTGAGCAGAATTGTTAAATGTGAGCTTGATCTGTCGCTGCCAGCTGCTAGATGTAGTGCAGCTCGCGGGGCTACCGGACAGCAATCCCAGCACAAGCAGCGACGATTGTGCATCGTATTTGGCGCAGCAGAGCAAACAGAAAAGCCCGAGGATTGAAATTCTCTGCACCCACATGCCCATGTACATCGCTCAGGTTCACCGGCTTTTTCAATCATTTTTGCCGTCAAATGATAGCCCACAACCCCCATTTTCCGCTTTTCTCAGAACCTGGTTTTACAATCGATGTTGTATGGCGCATTTCGCGGACTGGCAAAAGCAACTTGCAAAGGATCTAAAGGGTAAGACGGATCAGGACCTGGTTCATCAGACACCTGAAGGGATTCCCTTTAAGCCGCTATATACTCCCGAGGACGCTCCATCCAATGAGCTTACAAGTTCCCTGCCTGGATTCTTCCCCTATCTGCGAGGGCCGTACACATCGATGTATGCCAATCGTCCCTGGACCATTCGTCAGTATGCGGGTTTTTCCACGGCAGAAGAATCAAACGCATTTTATAAGCGAAACCTCGCAATGGGCCAGAAGGGCCTTTCGGTTGCGTTTGATCTAGCAACGCATCGCGGTTACGATTCTGATCATCCTCGCGTAACAGGCGATGTGGGTAAAGCTGGCGTTGCGATCGACTCAGTTGAAGACATGAAGATCCTCTTCAACGAGATTCCGCTCCAGGATATTTCTGTGTCTATGACAATGAACGGTGCTGTGATTCCAGTACTTGCCTGCTTCATTGTTGCAGGGGAAGAACAGGGCGTCTCCGCAGACAAACTTTCCGGCACAATTCAAAACGATATTCTAAAAGAATTCATGGTGCGTAACACCTACATCTACCCACCAGAACCGTCTATGCGACTCGTCGCTGACATTATTGAATTTACAGCGCATAAAATGCCAAAGTTTAATTCAATCAGTATCTCAGGCTATCACATGCAGGAAGCCGGGGCAACCTGTGAACTTGAACTTGCATTCACCATTGCAGATGGTCTTGAGTACGTTCGCACCGCGCTTGAACGCGGCCTGGCAGTTGATGAGTTCGCTCCGCGGCTCAGTTTCTTTTTTGCAATAGGCATGAATTTCTATATGGAGATTGCAAAACTCCGCGCCGCCCGCGTGCTCTGGGCGCGCCACATGCAACAATTCAAACCTAAATCGGATAAGTCTCTCTTACTTCGCACGCATTGTCAAACGAGCGGCGTGAGTCTAACAGAACAGGATCCGTACAATAACGTTATTCGAACAACCGTAGAAGCCATGGCCGCTGTGTTTGGTGGGACTCAGAGCCTGCATACAAATGCACTGGATGAGGCGATTGCCCTTCCAACCGATTTTAGCGCGCGTGTTGCAAGAAATACCCAGCTCGTGATTGCGGAAGAAACCGGAATTCCTCATGTGATTGATCCATGGGGTGGCAGCTATTTTATGGAGTCGCTTACTTCAGATCTCATTGCTAAAGCAGAGGGAATCATGAAGGAAGTAGCAGACCTGGGTGGCATGACTAAAGCAATTTTGTCTGGAATGCCAAAGCGCAAAATCGAAGAGTGCGCCACTCGCCATCAGGCTATGGTCGATCGCGGAGACAAGGTAATAGTCGGTGTAAACAAATATCGCCTCAAGAAGGATGACCCAATTGAGATCTTAGAAATCGACAACCGTGAAGTCCTGGTCAAACAGATTAAGCGCCTTGAAAACATCAAGGCCACGCGCGATACGGCTGCTGTGGAAGCGGCCCTCGATGCAATCACACTGGCCTCTAAATCCGGGAAAGGGAATATCCTGGACCTTGCTGTGGCTGCAGCCCGCCTCCGTGCAACGGTTGGTGAGATTTCTCTTGCTATGGAAAAAGAATTTGGACGTTATGCGGCACCTACCAGCTCAATCTCTGGGGTATACGGGGCGATTTTTGCGGAAAATGCTGAGTGGAAAGATCTGCGGATTCAGATAGAGGACTTTGCAAAGAAGAATGGTCGCAGACCACGTATCCTTGTGGCCAAGATGGGCCAGGACGGACATGATCGGGGTGCGCATGTGATTGCAACTTCACTTTCTGATCTTGGATTTGATGTGGATATTGGGTCGCTGTTTATGACTCCGGCAGAAGTAGCTAAATCTGCAATTGAGAACGACGTTCACGTTGTTGGTGTCTCGTCGCTTGCAGCAGGTCATAAGACTCTTGTTCCTGAACTGATTGCTGAGCTAAAAAAACAAAACGCAGGGGACATTCGCGTTGTATGTGGTGGAGTAATCCCGCAGCAGGATTATGACTTCCTGCGCCAGGCCGGCGTAGCCGGGATTTTTGGACCAGGCTCAAGCATTATTGCAACCGCTAAAGAGATCCTTCGCGTAATTCAATGAAAGAAGCGGGCGCCAATCAAGACCAGAAGCGATCGGTTGGAATTAAAGCGGCCGCTCTGGTTGTAACCGGGCAGACCGTAGGGCTTGGAACTGGCTCAACTGCTGCATTCTTTATTGAGGATCTGGGGCGACGAGTCCGCTCAGAAGGCCTGATTCTAAAATGCGTAACGACCTCGTTTTCAAGCAGCGTGCTTGCGCGTGAGCACGGTCTGACAGTGTTACCGTTAGACGACTTTGATTCTCTGGACATATCAGTGGACGGTGCGGACGAAATCGATCCCGCCAGCTGCTTGATTAAGGGCGGCGGAGCTGCGCATGCGCGCGAGAAACTTGTCCATGCAATGAGCAAGCGTTTTGTAGTTATCGCGGATGCAAGCAAGCGCGTTCAAAATTTGGGGGAGAAATTTCCAGTCCCCGTTGAGTGCATTCCGCAGTCTGTTCGATTTGTGCTAAGAAAGTTGGGTGAACTGGGTGGAAACCCTGGAATCCGTATGGCAAAAGGCGGAAAGGACGGCCCGATTGTTACGGATAATGGTAATCTTGTGATCGATGTTTTTCTAAAGCTCAGCGATCCAGAAAAGATGGAACGGGAAATCAATTCGATTCCTGGAGTCCTGGACAACGGCATATTTGCAATCGTTAAGCCAGCAGAGGTTCTTATTGCCGATTAACGTTAGAGCAGTCATTTTTGATATGGACGGCTTGATGATTGATTCAGAGCGTCTCTATATTAAAGTAGAATCTGAAATGGCCAGCGAACGTGGTCGAATACTTACCCGGGACGTTATAGCCCGCATGATGGGTCGTAAACCAATCGACTCTATGCGGATTTTTGCTGAAGACCTGAAAATTACAGAACCGCCCGATCGACTCCTGGCGGAGCGGGACCAAAGACTCTTAATTCAAATGGAGCATGACTTGCAGCTTATGCCCGGTCTGCTTGAAACGATAGAAAAGTTCCGAGGACGTTATGCGCTGTCCATCGCAACCGGGGCAACAGAGTCATTCTTGAATCTTACACTGGACAGATTTGATTTACGTTCATACTTTTCTGTGCTCGTATCGTCAGATGCGATTGTGAATGGCAAGCCAGATCCGGAAATTTACCTGAAGGCAATCAAACTTTTGGATGTACCAGCCGATTCCTGCGTTGTGCTTGAAGATTCAGGAAATGGAGTGCTTGCAGGTCGCAGGGCAGGGGCCTACTCCATTGCCGTTCCGTCTGAGCATACAAGTCACCAGGATTTCAGCCCTGCACACTTTGTAGCCAGGGACCTTTCTGACGCCTGCGCGCATGTGTTTGCAATGACGTCGAACTGATGGCGGGCAGGGCGTGCAAGATCGAATCTATTTCAACTTTCCGGAAAGAAAATAAGCGCGATAGTCGTTGAGATATCTGATGAGTTCCGGCGCCTTCAGGTCACCAGTGGGTTGTGCTCCGGCATGCTCGGGCTCAGCATTGTTTGAGTGAAACAACACGTAAGGCATCCAACGCCGGTTTTTGACTACCAGCACGTCCTGTTCTTTGGTAACCGCACCTACGATTGAAGACGTAGTCATGCCCATGAATGGCGCAAAATCCCGTTCCGGAGTGGCCGGTTTTCTGTTTGATGCTTCATCGAGGAGTAGATCTCGAAAATCAATCTGCGAATAAAGGTTTTTGTATTCGGCTTTCTTGAACGATGGATGTATAAACCACATTGGAATGCGATAGGTTGATACCCATGGCTCGTATCCCTTGTCCCTAATTCCATGATCCGATGTAAGCACAATCAGCGTGTCGTTTAGCAGGTGTTCGCGTTCCAGGCGTTCTGTGAGATCATCTAGAAATTCACTGTAATATTGGACGGACGTTTTGTTTGTTGCATCGAGGTACTCGGAAGCATGTCCAAAAATAAATTCATGAAAAAGAAAAACGCGTTCATTGCTCGTAATGAAATCGGTCAAACGATTGATTAAGACTTTGTCTTCGCAGCTATGTTCAAATTCGTATGGATTCAGGCAGAGGTATTCTTTATTAGCAGCGGGCATTTCCTCCTGGCTTAATGTGAATTTGTTTTTCCATGGCAGTCCATAGACTACAAGTTCATGTTCGGTTTCCGAGGCGGAGAAGGCGCTCTGGTAGCCTGCATTGTGCAAAATGTCCAGGATAGATGATTTATTTGAAACGAACTGGTACTGATCGACATCTGCATCCGTGTATGCTTCAAATGGAATGAGTCGGCCACCAAGAAGTGCAAGGAGGCCCGTGCGGCTATCCATGTCTGCTGCAAAGACATTTGAATACTCATGTGCATGTTTGCGCTGTTTATTCACAAACGTAGATTGGGGTAATTCGGCTGAGTCGCCCAGTAAAAGCGAGAGTGTGATTTGTTCCATCACGAACACCAGAATCTTTTTATAGCGAGGACGAAACGCAGGTGTTGGCCGTTCCCAGATATTTAGAGCCTCAATGGCAAAGGGTGGAGCACTCTGGCTTGAGACCACAGATTCGGCCCGGTATGTTTCCCGTGCATCTGCATAGAGATGCGCAGCTATCGATGTCTTTGGTTCTGAACTCAGGCCAGTGCACAGCAGGGCCACTCCGAGGATAAGCAAGGCCAGGGAGAACCCGGGCATATTTCGAATTCGGCCTGGCAGATAGTAAATCACTACAAGCGACCCGATCAGAAAGACGAGTCCCTTGAAGGGAAGTACATCCGTGAAGAAGTAAGCAATTCCAGATCCGCTCAAATCAAAGATTGAATATTGACGAATCGACGCCTCCCGAAAGAAGAAATGAAACGCAAACACCAGGAAGAAGTAGAGTAGAAAAGAGCTATGAAAGAACCAGGCGCGAACTCTACCAGTGAAGGCGAGTAACGTTGAAATTACGAGGATGAGAAGAAATACTGCAGCGTCCAGGGCGAACGAAGCAATGGCCAGCCGAATGTCATCTATCGGTAGGCAGAGTCTGAATACTGCAAAGAACAGAATCGCTCCAAGCACAATGCGGGATTGGAAAGCCGTGGTAGCCCCCCTTAAATGCAAGATAGTATTATACATTTTGGTTCACTTGATTTGGAATACGTTTCAGACTGACAAAATCGAATCTTTTTGAGGGCCTATGAATGTAAAAGGCAAAACTATTTTCATTGCTGGTGTATCCGGTTTTATTGGAAAGGCCCTGGCCAGGCGCGCGCTTGAAAGGGGCATGGTGGTTCGCGGGCTGGATCTGACGCCACCCGTTCCGGGGGAGTCCACCGGGAAAGAGTTTGCATTTCATGCCGGAAACCTCACGGACCGCGCTCTCCTTGATCCAATCATGTCAGACGTGGATGTAGTTGTAAATGCTGCTGCAATTGTGCGCGAAGGTGGCTCCTGGGAACTATTCAGGCGCGTAAACGTTGAGGGTGCCGTTCGTCTTGCGGAGGCTGCAAGAAAACACAAGGTTAAGTCGTTTGTGCAACTTTCCAGTGTAATGGTCTACGGCTTTGACTATCCGGCCATGGTCCGCGAAATCGGGCCATTTGGCGGCAATGACAATCCGTATTGCCAGACAAAAATTGAAGGTGAGCTGGCGCTCCTACAGATGCACAGGCCCGGAAAGTTTGATGTATGTATTGTGAGGCCCGGCGATGTGTACGGCCCGGGATGTATTCCCTGGGTTGTAAGACCAGTGCAGATGATGAAGAAGAAACAGTTTTTCTTAATCGATGGAGGACGTGGCACAATGAACCATGTGTTCATCGATAATCTGATCGACGCCATATTTCTCCTGATTGAGAAGGAAGCATCCGGAAGAGCGTATAACGTTACAGATGGGGCAAGAACAATGTTTCGAGACTATTTTGGCCGACTTGCAGCAATTGCCGGATTCTCAGCCCCCAGGTCATTGCCGTATCATGTAAGCAAGGTTCTGGCCTGGATATCCTCAGGTTTCTTTAGGCTCCTGGGTCTTCCGTCTGACTTCTCTCCTGCGGCTGTGGATTTTGTAGTCCGGCCGCATCCAGTATCTACCGAAGCGATTGTATCGCTGGGATTTAGCCCCAGGATTTCGTTGGATGAAGGTCTCGCTCGGACGGCAGAATGGTTAAAGGCCCACAAAGAAATCCATACATCGGCTAACGTTCCTAGAACACGCAAACTAGCGCTGACGCTGGCTCCTTTGGCATTGCTCCTTCTGTATTTGCTATTCTGGCCGGTTGCAATCGTTCCTGTTTCTTGGACGGCGCCCAAAGATTCAGGATTCGTGAATGCTTTTTCAAAGAACGAACGTTTAACAAATCTTTCCGAGCTGGATCTGGGAGAAGAGATTGGCCCGGAACATATTGCGCTCCAGGGTGAGTGGCTCTATACTACGGTAAAGTCCGGCGCTATTATCCGTATGAAGCGAGATGGGTCGGCGCGCGAGGTGTGGGTGCGCACTGGCGGGCGGCCACTGGGGTTTGCATTCGATGCAGCAAAGAATATGATTGTAGCAGATTCGGTCCTGGGGCTAATCATGGTTGGTCAAAACAAGAGAATTACCATTCTTGCAGACCGATTCGAGGACAAACCAATTCTATATGCAGATGCCGTTATAGTAGCGCGAAACGGTATGATATATTTTTCAGATGCATCTACACGCTTTGGCCCGGCAACCTACGGAGATACATTTGAAGCAAGCATTATGGACGTCCTTGAGCACAGCTCAACTGGAAGGATTTTTGCATTTGATCCCCGCACTGGAAATCTGACTGTAATTGTTTCCGGATTGTGTTTTGCAAATGGAGTAGCGCTCGATCAAAAAGAAGAAAGTCTATTCATTGCAGATACTGGTAACTACAGGATCATTCGCTTTTGGCTTTCGGGTCCGCTCCGTGGACAGACTCAAACAGTTCTTGAAAATCTTCCTGGATATCCGGATAATCTAATGCGTGGACGCAGTGGACGAATCTGGGCCGGTCTTGCCAAACCGCGCAGTGCGTTTGCCGATCGGGCTTCCCATTCTCCATTTCTCAGAAAATTGACTCTGCGCCTTCCACGCTTTCTCTGGCCCGTTCCTAAGCCATATGGGCATGTATTCGCATTCACAGAATCTGGTAAGATCGTTCAGAACCTGCAGGATCCATCGGGCAAAT
The DNA here is from genome assembly GCA_021413825.1 of Spirochaetia bacterium. GTDB lineage: Bacteria > Spirochaetota > Leptospiria > Leptospirales > Leptonemataceae > JAEUSB01. The sequence goes on from JAIOPQ010000034.1 coordinate 13,572, forward strand.
ATCCTGAGACAACGGGTGTTACAGAAACAGAGGATCGATTTTATATTCAAAGCCTGCATGCGCACAAGATTGGATATATGCCGGCTACGTTTTGAGTTACGGTTTGCCGGTGCTGCTGCGTCTAACTACCTGATGGAACGGTTGTGCCCGGCAGACTCCTTCCTTTTGGATCGTCGCCGTATGCGTTTGGTCCTATGGTTCCGTCCAGGCACCCGGCATCGATAAAAAACCAGATTCCGCCAATGTACGGAACCAGGTTGATCAATACAAAGCTACCGGACTTGCCCCGATCGTGGCATCGCTTCACGGAAATTGCAAGATTGATCCAGAGATAAAGGATGCCTACTGGGATGAGCAAATAACTGGGACTTAAAGATTCTTTTTCTGTGTACGCAGCAAGCACAGATATAAAGACAACGGCGCCAATCAAGAGAGCACCAAGAAGTAAATTTATGAGCCAGTACTGACCGCGGGTTGCGCGACCTTCAAAGGAAAACAGCAGGCGCAGAATGCCAGAAGAAGGTGGCGGCGATCCAATCGATGCAGCGCTGGATTGGTATGGGTTTTGTTGATCCATTTTTCAAGTCCAAACCGTTGGCCCCGGGACGACAACTGGAAATAAACAAAGGAGTTGCATTGATCTGCAGTTAGACCACTCTGCCTACCTATGGCTGGTCATCAATTTGAAGTAGAGACAATTTGGAACCTCACCGGACCTTCAGGAATGGAGTTTTCCCGCGATCACCTGATTCGATTTCCGGGGAGGACAGAGCTGCATGGTTCAGCTGCTCCAGCTTTTGCCGGAAATCCCGCCAATCTAAATCCGGAAGAACTGTTTGTGGCAGCAATTTCCTCCTGTCAGATGCTAACGTATTTGTATCTTTGTTTCAAAAATCGTATGACGGTAAGATCGTATGAAGATCATGCAGCCGGTGAGCTTCTGCGCGAAGGTCCTGGGAATTTCTCAATGCAGCGTGTGGTTTTGAAACCCGTCATTCGTTTCGAAGGGGCAGAATCACAGCAAACGCGCGCCCTGGCAATTCGCCTGATTCAGGAGGCTCACGAAAGCTGCTTCATTGCGCGCTCGGTTAAGACAAAGATAGAAATTGAACCCAATTTCCAGTTTTTGTAGGAGTCCCACCCCGGATCAACGGGTGTCCCGGCACAATCTCATCTGATTCTGGCTCCTCGAATTCCCGAATGGGCCCCTGGTGGTCGGGAAATCATTCAAGGCTGGGCTGCAACGGACCGTTACTTAAAAACGATACGCATAGAAATGTCTGTCGGAGGACGCATTCCATTTTGTTCCTGAATCAGCAAAGAACCTGGCCCCTGGCTTTGAAACGAGGGGGATTTATCCTCATTCTCGCTGGTCTGCTTCTGGTGCCGGCGCTCCTCGCTGAGGCGGATAAACCTGCCGCCAAGCCCGAGGAGGGGAAGCCTGTAACCACGCAGGCTCCGATGGTTCCGGCTGGGACTGTGCCGGTTAAGCCAGATTCACATCCGCAGTCCGGAATTCCCCCTGTTCCAGATGTTGAAAACCTTTCTGTAAACTGGAAGGGCGACGATACAAATCCGTTGATTAGCCCCGACGGAAGCTTTCTAATTTTTCAGTCAGACAGACCAGGTTCGGCGGAAGGTCAAAACTTCTGGTTTAGCTATAATCGCAATCACCTCGACAGAATGGGCCAGGCGCTCTGGACGGTTCCGGTTTCGCTTCGCTTTCCGCTTGAAGGCGATGCGTCCGATACAATGAAAATTCTGCGTCCGCAGGGCAGACTGGGCGAACAGGCTGGCCTGTTCAGCGTGAACACGGACGGCTTTGACGGTCTGGGTTCCATTCTCTGGCGAAATGAAAAACCGGTGGAGATGTATTTTACATCCAATATGAAAGCCCAGGGGTCTGGCTTTGATGGCCTAAACATATATTACACACGCTTTCGCGACGATCGCTGGTCCAAACCAGTTCACCTAAATTCAATCAACAGCAATTTCGATGATCGGATGCCATGGATAAGCCGCGACGGGGAATACATGATTTTTTCGTCCAATAGGCCCGGTGGATACGGCGGCGATGATCTGTACTATTCAAAACGCGACCCCGCAACCGGAAAATGGTCTGAGGTGAAAAATCTGGGACCGGACATAAATACATCCTACAATGAGATTGCTCCTTCCCTTTCGCCAGATCGCGGGACCCTGTTCTTCAGCTCAGACAGGCCAGGCGGTCTGGGTCATTATGATATATATTTCAGTCGTTTCAACGAAGCGAGTCCGGGTAGAGCGGAGAATCTTGGTAAACCATTTAACTCGTCCCGTGACGATGAGCATGTTTCCATTTCGGAAGACAGACTCTGGGTCTATTTCGCAAGCGAGCGTGCAGTCCAAACTTCGCGCGGTGGAATGGATTTGTATCGTTTGCTTATGCCAGAATGGCTGCGTGATCCTCTTCCAGTTAAGTTCACGGCGCTCATAATGGATTCTTCTACCCGACTACCGTTAGGCGTGGAAGCAACTGTTGCAATCCAATGGGAAGGCGGCCGAATCGTAAAGTTGAGCCGGGGATTTAACAAAGATCCGCAAACCAGCCAGGCTATGAACTTTGAAAACGATCTGATCACTGGTCGAGAATACAGACTTGTTATATCAGCACCAGGCTTCCATCCCCAGGAACTCTTGCTTGATTATCGTGGGAATGTGCCACCGGGTCGCAGAGATCACAGGCTAATTTATCTTGAACCAATCAAAGAACTACCAAATGAAACGATTGATAAAGATGCGCGCAGTATTCCAGGTGAGGTCCTTGATGCTGACAATGATTTGCCGGTTAACGGTGCCAGGCTGAGGAAACTCGTAGGCGATCGCATTCAGATTGTTCAAACTCAGGACAAAGGTCGTTTTACCATCAAGGTATTTCCAGGCGAGAAATTCAGTATGCGCGCTGATGCTGCAGGTTACGCAACACTAAGTGAAAACTTCCAGGAAACCAAAGATTTAAAAAAGATAATTTTACGTCTAAAGACCCAGAAGGGACCGCCTTGCACCGGCGATGAACCGGCTTGCATAGATAATCTCCGGATATTCTTTCCAACGGGACGCTCGGATGTGAATGCAAACGAACAGAAGAAGCTCGATGCAATTGTCAGAATCATGAAGAAAGAGCCTACTTTGAAACTTGAGGTACGTGGACATACTGATAAGACGTTTAACGGGCCCGACAAAGTTTCCTTTGAGTTCAATCAGAAGCTTTCAGAAGAGCGCGCGCGCAATGTTCGCGCACTCCTGGTTCGCGCTGGTGTTCCTGAAGCCAGGCTCACTCTAAAAGGTGCGAGTTACCTCGAACCTGAAGAGCCAGAAGTAAACGCAAAAGCGCGCGATCGCAATCGCAGAGTGGAATTTAGACGATTAAGTCTTGAAAAATAAAGAACAGTGAATAAACTATGCATAGCCTTTCTGAAGTACCTTCATCCATGACGATCCTACGAGAAAAAAAACGCGATTGGGACATGCTCCGTGAGACAGAAAAGATCAATTATGTCTTACGCGACAAATTGAAAACCAAGCCGTTCTTCCTGAAGGGAACTCAACCACCGGTTGAGTTTGTAATGGGTGATATTACGGATGAGTTTGTTGAATTCTTTACATTGCCGGGGCTTGCGCCAAGAAATCAGATTACGCTGTACCTCACCGTCAATCGCCATATCGAAGTTGATTTTGAAGTAAAAGAAATTCGTGAAGATCGCTGGATGCTCCGGCCTACAATGGCCCGCAACGGAAGATCCGTGCCAGGTGGTTCTGCGCGATCATGAAAAGCAAATGGCTGAAGAGTTCCCCGGGCTCAAAGTCTACCTTCCAAACGACAAGGAGCGGCCGCCGGAACTGAAGCCAATCGAGCAATTGAATGTTCCTTTGATCATCAAGGACACGCAGGATCCAGCATCGTATGAAATCCCGCTGGGGGATTCAACCTATAAGAAGCAACTTGAGATGGCACGGGCATTTGAAAACGTCAGGCTCCGATTTGCAGGCACTGCTTCGTTCATAGTTTTCCCTGTAAATATTGAAGAAAAGGGCAGAACCTACCTGATTGCTCACATTTATTTGCCGCTTAAAAATGCTGGCTCTGACTTTGAAAAAATTCTCGCAACCCTGACTGAAAAATGCGACACAATCACCGAGCGTATACGCGAAGTGAATATGATTACTATTAAAGAAAAGCAACGCGTCCATGATATATCTATGGGCGGCCTCGGTCTTGAGATTACAAATGAAGACTTAAAGAAATATGTTCCTCTAAGTGATCGTATAACGTTTGATCTGATTTTTAAAATGCAGGCTCCGTTACGTTTCCAGGGTAAGATATGTCATGTTGCTTCTGATGACGAAGGCGAAAAGTACGTGGCTGGAATCGATATCGAAGGTTCCGGGCATTCGGACTATCGTAAGTCCAATCAGGAACGTCTGAATAATATGATTCAGACAATTAAGCTGGAAGATCAGTAATGGCCGGGCCCTACGTCGGTACTCGGGATTTCTATCCCGAGGAGATGAATTTTCGTAATCGCATGTTTGGAGTGTTGCGTCGGGTCTGCGAATCGTATGGATATGTTGAGTATTCAGCTCCGCTTCTTGAACCGATCTCGCTCTATGAATCAAAATCGTCAGAAGAAATCGTAAACGACCAGGTGTATCGGTTCATCGATCGTGGTGAGCGCGAAGTTGCAATCCGTCCAGAAATGACGCCCACTCTTGCGCGCATGGTTTCATCGCGGATAATGGAACTCGTTCGGCCTGTCCGCTGGTACAGTATTGCGAATTTCATGCGCTATGAAAGACCTGGTAAAGGTCGTCTGCGGGAATTCTTCCAGCTCAATGCAGACTTAATGGGACCCGCTACTCCGGCAGCTGACGCTGAGATTCTGAGTCTACTCGTTGATATCCTGACGGCGTTTGGGGCTAAGTCTTCTGACTTTAAGCTGAGACTGAGTGACCGCAGGCTATTTGATTCATACGTAAAGCATAGTGATAAAGAGGTTTCGCGCGGAATCGGTCGTCTGCTGGACAAGCGTGAGAAGATAGGTGACACAGCATTTGCAGAAGAGCTGGCTAAGATTGCAGATGCAGACCTAGTCAAGCGCGTGAACTCGTTTTTGACTATCAAGGCCTCAGACCTTTCTGAATTGGGAAAGAATGGAGCGATCGATCCTGCTGTAGGTGATCATTTAAATCAGGTAATTGAGATTCTTGCAGCACAGGGGAAGGCTGAATTCGTGGAGTTTGATCCAGGGATTGTTCGTGGTTTTGATTATTATACGGGTTTGATTTTTGAAGTCCAGGACACACATCCAGAAAATCGCCGGGCTATTTGTGGTGGCGGTCGGTATGATAGACTCCTGGGTCAAATGGGAAAACAGGAAGTTCCAGCAATCGGATTTGGCCTCGGAGACGTTACGCTTGAGCAATTCCTGACAACCAGGGGGCTGCTCGCAACTGTAGTGGATAAAGTGGGTTGTTTCTTTATCTTGTTTCCTGAAACACGCGATACATCCCTTAAGATAGCAAGCGATCTCAGGCGCGCCGGAATACTAGTTGAAACGTCTCTGGACACGAGCGTAAAAATCGGCAAACAAATGGAAGCCGCTGATAAGAAGAATAGAAAGTTCGTGTTAATGCAGGGTGGCGATGAACTGGCTCGCGGCGTGGTTCGCGTGAAGAACTTACTTACTGGTGAACAGGTCGACGTTAAACCTCAGGACCTGGCAGAAAAGCTGCGCTAGACAAAGACGAGAACCTCATCCATCTCACGGCGCAATCGCGTATGCGATGATAGAATGGGGCTTTACTCGACTCCCTGAGCGAGCATGATGATATCGCGGACACCAGGCAGCAGTTCGATTTCTTCTGAGATTTTTTTCTCTACGTCGCCGCGAAAATACATCGTTGCAGTGTAGTGCGTTTCACCCAGGACCTTCCTGGTTTCTTCATCAAAGAATTGAACCTTTGAGTTGCGAAGCACACGTCTGATATCCTGGACTCGTGCTTCTTTCTTTATTACTACCTCAAGTCGCACATAGCGAAAGCGGCGCACGCGCATCCTTCTTTCAAAGAAAGTGAAGAACTCCAGGGTAAATACGATTCCAATCGTTGAAACGATTGAGAGTCTAAACAATCCAGCCCCCGCACACAGCCCTATTGCAGAAACGCACCAGATGCTAGCCGCTGTCGTCAGGCCCGTTACAACTCCACGATTTCTGAGAATTGCCCCTGCGCCCAAAAAACCAATCCCTGTTACGACCTGCGCTGCAATCCTCGCCGGATCTGGTCCCGGAAACCCATCTGCCTTGGCCGTGTATGCCACCTTCTCTGAAACAATCATAAACAGACAGGCACCCAGGCCAATGAGGAGATTTGTGCGCACACCCGCAGGCTTGCCGCGGTAACCGCGCTCAAGGCCGATAAAAAGTCCGCATAACACTGCGACGCTCAGCCGCAGCATAATCTCGCCGAATTCAGTATCGAATCCAAGAAAGCCCATATTACTTTTTCGGGTTAAGCCGGACGTTTCCTGGTAACAAATAAATTTTGGGGCTTTTGCTTTGCGGCCTGAGCTTTCAATAGAGAATGGATTTGTGCTGGCGGTTCGAGTCATTCCCTGTCTGGACATCAAGGACGGTCGTGTTGTAAAGGGAGTTCAGTTCCTTGATCTGCGCGACGCTGGCGACCCGGTCGAGCAGGCTGAGTATTATGCGTCAACAGGTGCAGACGAGCTCTGTTTTCTGGATATTACTGCCAGCCACGAGGGCCGCGATATCATGATTGATCTAGTGCGTCGCGTAGCAGAACGAATTTTTATTCCTTTTACAGTGGGTGGCGGGATTCGCACTCTAGCAGACATGGATAGCATACTTCATGCAGGCGCGGATAAGGTTTCGTTGAACACCGCTGCATTTGAGAGGCCTGAAGTTCTGAGTGAAGGAGCCAGGAAATTTGGAAGTCAGTGTATTGTTTGCGCAATCGACGCAAGACGATCTGGCAATGACTGGGAAGTATTCTTAAGCGGTGGCCGCCGCGCAACCGGCAAGTCAGCCATTGCCTGGGCACGTGAAGCTGAAGCGCGCGGTGCTGGAGAAATCTTGCTCACAAGCATGGATAGAGATGGCACAAAAGACGGATACGATATTGAACTGACCCGCGCCATCCGCATGGCCGTGCGAATTCCTGTGATTGCGTCTGGCGGAGCCGGCAAAGCAAGCCATCTGGTTGATGTCGCAGTAGGTGCCCATGCAGATGCAGTGCTTGCAGCTTCAATCTTTCATTTTAGAGACATTACGGTGCGCGATGTTAAGCTGGCAATGCGCGACAACAATATTCAGGTAAGGCTATGAACTTCTTAGAAGAACTCGAACAAATCCTATACACTCGCAAACATGATTTACCGGAAGGATCCTACTCTGCGTCTCTATTCAAAGGGGGAGAAGATCGTATTCTAAAGAAGGTTGGCGAAGAAGCGGGTGAAGTAATCATTGCAGCCAAAAACTCAGATCGCAAAGAAATCACGCATGAAGCTGCTGATTTGATTTTTCATTTAGTAATGCTACTGGTTCACAAAGGAATTCCGCTCATGGAAATTGAACAGGAATTGATCAAGCGCCATAAGAAATAGGGTCGGCTTGCCGCAGATGAACACAGATAGAACCGAGATGATCAGTTAACAAATACCGATATTTTCACGAATGAACCCCGGCAGTGTCCATCGGCATGCATCTGCGGTTAACGTCTGATTATGGAAACGCTACGAGCTAGGCGCGCAGGTTGCGCTCTTCTGAAATTCCAGGGTAGGGCTTAACCCCAAACCAGCTAAACATCGTTTCCATTCCACGCCAGAAATTAATGCGGTGCAGGAATGCATCCATCCAACCATTTGTGATACAGTAGTACGTATCATGCGGCTTTGTGTGGTGAACGTGATGATGTTTTGGTCCAAGAATCAGTTTTGACTTCTGTAAGAATGCGATCCAGCCAGGCGGATTGTCTACGTGCGCCCATTTGTGAAATTGATTTGTAAGGACGGTGCCAAAGATTGTAAGCGCCATGAAAAATGCGAAGAGGCGGTACGTATCGCTTGGTGAGCCAAAAATCATTGGGTAAAGAAATGCACCAGCGGCAGGAGTGGCTGCAATACACGTATTTCCGATTGTGACTGTCAGACTGTGGGTTGTCATTTCTTTTGGATCAGTGTGATGGTCGCGAAACGGTTTAATAAACGCGCGACCTAGAAATGGCATACTCTGCGAGCCGTACGTATCGAATCCCCAGTGGATAAGACCGGTTACAAAATCCGCAGCCAACCAGCCCAGTGGCAATAAAGCTAGAAAGAAATAACGATCGGAAGTCTTGCCGTAGTCCAGGACGGAAAGGACCAGCACCGGTAAACAAACCAGGGGGAAGGTGTATGTTGCAAGATGTTCGAAGAACACATGCACCGGCCCGGCCGAATGCTTGTATTCAGCCTCTTCTTTGATTATGTCCTGTGTGGTGGCCCCGCTACTCATGCCGTAATCATAAAAACCGGATCGATTTCTATTTCAAAGCCTTTTTTATCGACACAGGAGGGATATTCAAAAAATCGGAAGTAGACCTTCAAATTAAGAATTCTACTAAGAGGAAACCATGACTCACCCCAATCAGGCATTGTTTTCGGGCGAAAAAGCATTCCCCGTAATACCAAGCTGCGAGCACTTCGCCGGCAATGAAAAGATGATTATGAAAGCGCTGCAGCTGCAGCAAGAGAAAGGGCCCATTTTTGATATTACGCAGGATTGCGAAGATGGAGCACCGCAGGGCCAGGAAGTTGATCACGCAAAACTGATTGTTAGGCTCACCACCTCAGAACACAACAAATACGGCATGGCCGGGGTCCGTATCCATGATTATTCAAATCCACACTGGAAAGGTGACGTAGACATTCTAGTTCCAGGAGCCGGTGAAAAACTGGCTTACATTACAATTCCAAAACCCACCACAGCAGACCAGGTTCAAGAGATGATCGATTACATTCGCAATGCTGCCACTAAAGCTGGCATCAAACGCGAGATTCCAATTCATGTGCTTGTAGAAACACACGGTGCACTTCGCGATGCAGAAAA
>JAIOPQ010000016.1 GCA_021413825.1 Spirochaetia bacterium
CAATCCTACGGGGACACCAATGGGTGAAAGACGGTTGCGCTCACTTTCAAAACTCGAAAGATATTGAAGGCGATTGGTCTCTTCCTTGCTCGCCAGAGAGCCGGCAGCGGGACAAACATCGATTTGCTTGGTTACTGTTATTATGCTGAACAGGAAACCAGCTGCAGATAGAGCCATATCAGCTGGATAAACCATCTCGCGATATAAAATTGAAAATGCACCTTTCTCTTTTGAAGTCGCGACCCTAACCTCTTCCGCACTCATGTCGTTGAATGGTAGATGAAACAACGCATAGCCCACGCGTTTTGCATATACTGGCCTGCATCCACGTTCACCGGATGCAACCGTCAAACCCGGTGCGACTTTCTGGAGATTCCGATCTCTGATAAACCCGGGTGAAGTCTGGTTCCAACCAGTGGCGCATGAACTTAAAAATGCAATCAACAACAGAAGAACAGGGCTTACTAATTTCATACGGCAGGCTCCTCAATCCGCAAAAGCCGTGCAAATCCTTTTCCGCATCGGGCCTTACCTGGAATGTCAAGAAGTTGTCAGGACTCTACGCCAATCTCGAGATCGAGTTGACTACTCTGCATACCGCGGAATGATCATTCCGAAGTGAAAAAGTCCCGCGCACCAGCCGTCACACAGGATGCAAACAGGAAAGAAGCCATACTCACAGCCGCGCTCACTCTGTTTTCTCAAAAGGGATACGATGGCACACCTGTTCCAGAAATTGCGGAAGCGGCAGAGGTCGGTGTTGGAACCATTTATCGATATTTTGGCGATAAGGCAGATGTTGTAAATTCACTCTATTCATCCTGGAAACTGCGGATGCAAAAACAAATGCTTCAGGGGCTTGAGCCAACGCTGGATCATCAAACCGGTTTCAAACTACTCTGCAGGCACGTACTCGAATTCGCGAGAGAGCACCCGGTCGCATTTACGTTTCTAGAAACCCACAACCATCAGCCGTATTTGAACCGATCCAGCCTGAAGATTGAAACCACGTTCATGGATTTCATCCAAAGCTTTGTGCGCGAGGGGCAACGAAAGAAACGCATTCGGTCCGTAGACCCGGATCTATTGATTGCTCTTGTATATGGCGCCCTTGTGGGAGTGTTCAAGTTAACAGGTGGCCAGCTAAGCAACGCACAGATCGAATCGGCAGCAGACTCCTGCTGGGAAATGGCAAGAAAATCCTGACATCATACCCGTATTCTGTTTGACGTTATTTCTGGTATGCGGAATGAACGTTCATTCCGGTCAATAAGATACAGGTTACAGAGAAGCCGGATCAACAGAGGTTTTTATGGGAAAAGCATTCAAAGAACGTTATCCGGGTCATGCACTGATCACAGGGGCATCCGGCGGAATTGGTGAGGCCTTTGCGCGAAAACTTGCAAAACTGGGAGTGAACCTGGTGCTTGTTGCGCGGCGCAAGTCCAGGCTGGATGAAATCGCAGCTGAGCTGACGCAGGCCTACGGAATTCAAGTTCATACGATTGGTCTGGACCTGCTGGCACGTGATGCTCATTCAAAGATCAAGTCCGAGCTCGACACAAAGAAGATTCAAATCGGGATGCTTGTGAATAACGTTGGATTTGGAACGTTTGGGCGATTCCATGAATTGTCAGTAGAGAAAGAACTGGAAATGATCGATCTGAACTGTCGCTTGCCAGTTGCGCTTACAGCTATGGTGCTACCTGAAATGATTCAGCGCAAAAACGGCGCGCTTATTTTCCTGGGGAGTGTTGGATCGTATCAACCCACGCCATTCTTTACAACCTACGGCGCAACCAAGGCTTTTGATCTAATGTTTGGTGAGGGATTGTGGGCGGAGCTAAAACCACATGGCGTCGACGTGATTGTCCTGACTCCAGGGTTTACTCGAACTGAATTCCAGAATACTGCGGGCAACCGCGAACAAAAAGCTGTAATGGGCTGGCAAACGGCTGATCAGGTTGTCGACATATGCTTGAACAAGCTGGGAAAGACGTTATCTGTAGTTCCCGGCATTGGCAATTTTCTCCTGATCTGGTTCATTCGTTTTACACCGAGATTTCTAGCGGCAAAGCTTGCGTATAAGATCAGTGATTTGAACCACCGCAAATGCAAGCGACTTGACGGCAGCTTCTCTGATATCGACAAAGGGAAATGGCCACAAAGACCGAACTGAACTGGAATAGTAAACAAATCACCGAGGGCGATCGTCGCTCGCCCAACCGTGCGATGATGCGGGCTGTTGGATTCTCCGATGAGGATTTCAAAAAGCCAGTTGTAGGTGTGGCAAGCGGACATAGCACGATCACGCCATGCAATGCGGGAATTCGACCGCTGGAAGAAGCGGGCAGCAAAGGGATTCAAACTGCAGGCGGAATGCCACAGACTTTTGGAACCATTACGATTTCAGATGGAATCAGTATGGGCACACAGGGAATGAAACTTTCCCTCGTGAGCCGCGAAGTCATAGCAGATAGTATAGAAACAGTTTGTCGTGGGCAATTGATGGATGGCGTTCTGGCTATCGGTGGTTGCGATAAGAATCTTCCAGGTGCCCTAATGGGGATGGCAAGACTGGATATCCCGGCCATTTTTGTTTATGGGGGAACCATTCTTCCAGGAAAGCACAAAGGCCAGGATATCAATATCGTTTCAGTTTTTGAAGCAGTTGGTTCATTCAGTGCGGGCAAGATTTCGCGCGAAGACATGGACGATATTGAACGACATGCCTGTCCCTCTTCCGGAAGTTGCGGCGGAATGTACACTGCAAATACGATGTCGAGTGCAATCGAAGCGCTGGGTATGAGCTTGCCTAACTCGTCGCAAATGGCCGCGCCCACGGAAGAAAAACTCAATTCAGCCTTCGCAAGCGGCGAAGCCCTTGTGAACTTAATCAAGAACGACATTAGACCGCATGACATCATGACACGCGAGGCATTTGAAAACGCAATCGCCGTGGTAATGGCAACCGGCGGTTCTACCAATGCAGTTTTGCATCTAATGGCAATCGCACATGATATGCATGTTCCGTTGAAGTTAGACGACTTTGAAGAGATTGCTCGCAAAGTTCCTCACATCGTGGATCTGCGTCCTTCCGGACGTTATCTGGCAGTGGACTTTCATCGCGTAGGCGGAGTACCTCTCGTAATGAAGATGCTTTTGAAAGAAGGTCTAATTCATGGCAATTGTATGACCGTAACAGGCAAGACCGTTGCTGAGAATCTGAAAGATACACCGGACGCTCCTCCTATGGGACAGGACGTTGTGGTTCCATTTCGCTCACCGATTTATAAACGCGGACACCTGGTGATCTTGCGCGGTAACCTGGCTCCAGGTGGAGCAGTTGCAAAAATCTCTGGCGTAAAGAATCCAGCCATCACGGGGGAAGCTAAGATCTTCGATTCGGAAGAAGAATGCATGGATGCAATTCTGTCAGATAAGATTGTTGCAGGTGACATCATAGTAATTCGCTACGAAGGTCCAAAAGGTGGACCCAAAAGGTGGACCGGGGATGCGCGAAATGCTCGCTCCCACATCAGCGCTCATTGGCAAAGGCCTCGGTGATTCAGTGGGACTCATTACAGATGGCCGATTTTCAGGCGGAACATACGGCATGGTTGTAGGTCACGTTGCACCTGAGGCATCGCTAGGTGGCCCAATCGCATTACTACGCGAAGGTGACGTTGTAACAATCGATGCTGCGGATAATTTGCTGCAGGTTCATCTGACAGAAGAAGAACTGGAAGCCCGGGCCAAAGAATGGAATGCACCGGAACCAACGGCCAGGCGTGGTGTTTTGTATAAATATGCAAAGCTAGTTGGATCGGCTGAGTTTGGCGCAATAACGGACGGCTAAGGTCAACTCAGGTGGACGACCCTTAGACTCGCATCTTAATATCTTTATATGCAGTTTCAATTAGCCGGGTCAGCGCCTGCTCGTTGATCTCTGTGTTTTGCCTGAGCTTAACATGACGCATTCGTTTTCCAGTACCTTCTAAAAGGGACGTGGGATCTTCTAATTCTGCTCCAAGAAAAAAACCTACATTTACATGCGCTGTAAAAGTATTTACATACGCAAACGCGGCGTCTCCCACGCATGCGATTGGATGACCGTCATTGATGGTCTCCCTGACATCTGGTCCGCATCCTCGCATCAAGGAAAACCATTGTCGTGCAATGGCGCCTAACTCCCCGCGTTGCTTAAACCAGGCATCAATAGCAGGATCCCGTCTCATTGTTGGCTGCAACCTGAACAGTCCTTCCATCAGAACCTCCTGGCGCATTCTGCCGATTGCCTATTGAATCGTCCAGCGGAACCATTCAAAAAAAAACAGGCTTGACCTACTCTCTGGCCAAATCCAATTCCCATGCATGATCCCAAAGCTCGATGTCGCCTGTACAGAAGTTACCTTTTTTGTTTCCGCAGGTTGAAAAAATGTCTGAACCAGTTTTAGTAGCATTCCTATTCGCAGACCGTGTAATTACAGAAGACAATCAGAAGAAGGGAATCATTGGAACCTTTACGCGTTTTCATTCACAGCAATTTCCGGTATCCTTTCCGCTCTGGTTTATCTATACCGCAATCACGAACATTAGCCCCGGCAAACATCCAATGGGCATTACAATTACAAGCATCGATACAAAGCAGGTCATTCTGTCTGTAAATGCCGACCTTGACGCATCGAGTCCCGGGAATTTAGACGATGTTGTTGAACTTTCTGTTCCGGTCGTGAACGTTGTGTTCCCCCAGGAAGGCAAGTATGATGTTTCTGTAGTCATGGATGGAGAGACTCTGGGAAGCAGATCTTTGCTTGTGAACCAGATTTCCGCTCCCCCAATCTGAAGGGTAATCGTGAAAAAAGTAAACTCTATAGAAGAATATATCCAGGGATTTCCAGAATCCACGCAAACTCTGCTCAGGCAAATGCGCCTTGCAATTCAAAAAGCTGCACCTACAGCAACTGAAAAAATAAGCTATAGTATCCCCACGTTCTATCTGCATGAAAACCTGGTGCATTTTGCGGGGTATAAGAATCATATTGGATTCTATCCTGGCGGCAGTGCTCTTGCAGAATTCGGCCCTGACATCAAAGGATACGTTTTCGCAAAAGGCTCAATTCAGTTTCCAATGGACCAGAAGTTGCCGCTAAAGCTCATTCAGAAAATCGTAAAGTTTCGCGTGGCTGTTGTTTCACGCGAGTACACGTCAACTAGCCCCTTCGAAACGCTTGCAGCGCCGGCACAACGGGCACTTGGAAACGCAAAAATCAAGTCTCTAAATCAACTTTCGAAATTCACCGAAAACCAAATCGCAACGCTACATGGCATGGGACCCAACGCCCTTTCCAAACTGAAAATCCTGATGCAAAAGCAAAGAGTCAAGTTTAGGAAGGCTGCAAAGAAAACGTAGACCGTTTCGTAAAAAATCGCGGCCCGAGATACGCCTGTGGCAGGTCGCATGTTTTTAGAGGAGCTTGTATGGGAAAGTGTGGAACGATTCTGGATTCCTCGACCAACCAAAACATGTTGACTGTAAGCAAGAAAGAGGATACGTTTGAAAGCAATATGCTCGATACGTACGGAATCTACAGCAGGCTCAAACGAGCCCGAGCATCCGACGCAGTATCGCGTGAAATCGCCATGATCTTTGGCCAAATGGTTGAAGGAAAGCTCGCAACCAAACAGGATTTAGCAGTTCTGGAAAAGGACTTGAAGACAGAAATTGCCGCGTCTCGTGCAGAAACACTACGATGGATTGTGGGCATGATGATTGCCCAAACCGGCCTGCTATTTGCGGCAATCAAAGCCCTAACTTAAAATCAGTGTTTCCCGGTTATCTACCACAACCTGACCTTTGGATCCGAATGTGACATAATCCAGCGCCGGGACTCACGGATTCCAGGCGTTTTTTGAATGCCGCCCCTGGGCCTGGGCTCGAAATTGGCCTCATGGCGCAAGATCATCTCATAGTAGATCAAACGGGAAAACCCACCAGGGACAAACCCTGGATTTTTAGAACGTATGCGGGCCACACAAGTGCCAGGGCCTCAAACGAATTATATAAGAAGAATCTGGCTACAGGACAAACTGGACTTTCCATCGCATTCGATCTGCCCACTCAGTGCGGCTATTCTTCGGATCATTCCATAGCTAAACCGGAAATTGGTAAGGTAGGAGTTCCAATCAATAGCCTGGACGATTTTCATCTGCTGTTTGCTGAAATTCCGCTCGAGCAGATGAATACTTCAATGACGATTAACGCTACTTCCATGTGGCTACTGTCGCTCTACATCGCGCTTGCCCGCGAGCGCGGTGAAGACCCACGTAAACTTCAAGGCACTACGCAAAACGACATTGTAAAAGAATATCTGGCACGCGGTACTTATATTTTTCCTCCACAGGCATCCTTGCGGATGATAGCAGAAATGTACGAGTACTGCCTAAGGGAAGTACCGGAATGGAATCCATCAAATATCTGCTCGTATCATTTACAGGAAGCTGGGGCGACTCCCAATCAGGAGCTTGCATTCGCTCTCGCCAACGCTGTGGGAATGCTCGACCTAATTCGAGAGCGCGGAAAGTTCACGCAGGATGAATTTGAGAAGTGTGTGGGTCGCATCAGTTATTTTGTAAACGCAGGGATTCGTTTTGTTGAAGAGATGTGCAAGATGCGCGCGTTTACTGAGCTCTGGGAAGAGATCACGAGCAACCGTTATGCGGTAAAGAATCCAAAGTATCGCATGTTCCGCTACGGTGTGCAGGTAAACTCCCTTGGGCTAACAGAAGCGCAGCCAGAAAACAATGCATGGCGCATCCTGATTGAAGCTCTTGGCGTAACGTTGAGTAAGAAAGCGCGTTGTCGCGCACTACAGCTTCCGGCCTGGAATGAAGCTCTTTCACTTCCACGTCCCTGGGATCAGCAATGGGCTTTAAGACTGCAGCAGATCCTTGCATATGAAACCGATTTGCTTGAGTATCCGGATCTATTCGACGGAAGCAAGGTAGTTGAATCAAAGGTTACCGCACTCAAAGACGAATGCAGAACAGAACTTGAAAAAATCCTGGCTATGGGTGGTGTGCGCGCTGCTGTAGAGAACGGATATCTCAAAAGCTCGCTCGTAAAATCCATGTCTGAGCGCGTGAGCAAAATCAATTCCGGTGAACTTCTTGTAGTTGGAATCAACAAATGGAAAGAAGGGATTCGCTCGCCTCTGCTCTCAGGCGAAGATGGTGGGATTTTCAAAGTAGATGTTGCAAAAGTAAAAGAGACAATTGAGAACCTGGAAACAACAAAGAAGAAACGGGATCCAGCAAAAGTCGCAAAGACTCTCGCGGATCTAAAAGAAGCGGCCAAAAGCGGCACTAATATGATGGAACCGTCGATTGCTTGTGCTCTTGCTCGCGTTACTACTGGAGAATGGGCTGATGCGCTTCGCGAAGTATTCGGCGAATACAGACCGTCAACCGGCATTGAAGGGCAAAAACTACTCCTCGAAGACGAGCGAGTGCAGAGTGTTCGCGGTCGAGTCGAAGCATTTATCAAGAACCACGGCCACAGGCCGCGTATTGTAGTTGGTAAACCAGGACTCGATGGGCATTCAAACGGTGCTGAGATGATTGCAGTGACTGCAAGGCATTCCGGCTTTGACGTGATCTATTCGGGAATTCGCCTGACTCCAGAAGAAATCGTGCAAAGCGCAGTAGAAGAAAACGCAGATGTAATTGGCGTTTCAATTCTCAGTGGATCGCACATTGAACTGGCAGGCCAGATCAATAGTCAGCTCAAGAAAATGGGGGCAGAGAAGATTCCTGTAGTATTTGGTGGAATCATTCCGCGTGAGGATTTTAAGGCACTTGAAGATCAGGGAATTAGCAAGGTGTTCACACCCTCTGATTATCAACTGATGGATATTATGGATTCGATTCTGACTGTTGTGGAAGGAAAGGAGAAAGTGCGATAGAAAAGTATCAGCTCGCACAACTCATTTCAGATTTTGAAGATCGCAGACCTGAGGCCGCAGCCAGGCGACATCAGCTTCTCACTGAGATTCGCGCCAGGCCAGACAAGCGCGCCGGCGTTTTTATTGGAATTACCGGAACGCCGGGAGCCGGCAAATCCACCCTGATCGGTGCCCTTGGCACAAGACTGCTTGCAAAGAATCCAGATGTTAGAATCGCAGTAGTCGCAATCGATCCGTCGAGCGAAGTATCGGGCGGAGCGCTGTTGGGCGACCGCACGCGCGTCAGGTTTCCAATCGATGAAGCACGACTATTCTTTAGAAGCCAGGCATCTGACCGTCAGCTGGGAGGAATGAGTCCAAGTACATTCCAGGTTTGCAGATTGCTTCATTATTTTTTTGACATTGTAATCATTGAAACAGTTGGAATCGGACAGAACGAAATCGAAATCCAGAAGCTTGCAGATCGTGTTTACTTGATTTTACAACCGTTAGCCGGCGATCAGGTGCAGTTCTTAAAGGCAGGCATCATGGAAATCCCCCAGGTATTCGTTCTAAACAAATCTGACGAGGAAGAGGCGGCACGGAAGAGCTACTATGCGCTGCGTGCAAGTCTACAGTTTGTTCGACCGGGCGAAGAAGATCGTATTAAGATTATCAGGACCAGCGGGATCACAGGAGCTGGCCTGGATGAACTAACAGATGATATACTTGCATTCAGAAATGATTCGAACGACCCGGAAGGCGCGCTGCGCGAAAAGGAAGTTCGGTATTTTACTCAGTGGGTAAGCGAAGAATTTGGTCGCAATGGGAAACGGACTCTTGAAGAGCTGGGCGGGGCCAGCGCTTTTTTAAATCAAAACGGCGATTTTGATCTGGCGCAAAAAGACTTCCTTACGCGCATTTCCTGAATAAGACTCGCACCAGATTCGGTGTAGCTGCCCTACGGGTCAGTCTTCTGATGCAGATCCCTGGGGAATTTCTCCCTATTGTGAGCTGCTCGATTCTGTGTGATACTCAGTATCATGCAAGCGCGACCGCTCATTTACATACTTGGTTTGCTGGTTTCCTGCGCCAGATTTCCTGCTAACACGGCCCAACATTTGCCTGAAATACTTTTACTCCTTGGAACACAACCCGTACGCACGTCTACTCTGGTTCAAAATGATTTCAATGGCGATGGATTCGCCGATCTGGCCGTTTCTGCCACTCAGAACCAGGGTTTGGGAGCCGCAAACAAGGGGGCTGTCTATGTCTTTTACGGAAGTGCAAGCGGCATCACCTTACATCCCGAAGCTGCAACGACGTATAGCTGCACTGGCCCACCCGATTGCACAGTAATTCAAAATCCGGAAAATGAAGGGAGCGGCGGATTTGGTGAAGGGCTTGGATCAGCGGGTGATGTAAATAATGATGGATATGGAGACCTGGTTGTAGGGGCTACACGCAATCAAGGCTCTGGCACAAACGACAAGGGTGTTGCGTACGTATTCTACGGAAGCTCAACAGGACTGAAGACGCATGCTGAAAGTGCTACGCCCTACTCCTGTAGCGGGCCTCCTGATTGTAGTGTCTTTCAAAATCCAGACAACGAAGTAAACGGGTTCTTTGGGTTCAGCGTCGCGGGAGCGGGTGATGTCAACAGGGATGGCTTTGCTGACGTCATAGTCGGTGCGGTTTTGAATACAGCTGCCGACATTGGTGCCTTTTACATATTCTACGGAACGTCAGGCGGTATTACCAATCATCCTTCAAGCGCTACGCCGTATGCGTGCAGCGGTCCTCCTGATTGTACTCTTGTTCTGAATCCCGACAATGAATCGAGCGGGAACTTCGGGTATACGGTTTCCGGGGCAGGAGATGTAAATCGCGACGGGTACAGCGATGTACTCGTTGCCGCACTTACAAACCAGGGCACCGGTGCAAACGACAAGGGGATAGCGTATGTTTTCTATGGAAGTGCAAGCGGCATTACCCAGCACTCCCTTGCATCAACTACATATCCGTGCAATGGTCCCCCGGATTGTACAGCCATACAAAATCCTGAAAATCAGGCGGGTACTTATTTTGGAAACGGCCTATCAGCTGCAGGTGATGTAAATCGCGATGGGTATGGCGATGTGATCATAGGAGGCTTTCAGAATGAAGGTTCCGGCGTTGCTGACAAAGGCGTTGCATATGTCTTCTATGGAAGTGCAAACGGTGTAACCTCGCATCCCGGCGACGCAACACCATATTCATGCAATGGCCCGCCTGATTGCACAACCATTCAGAATCCTGATAACGAATCACAGGGCTACTTTGGCTACGATGTAACAGGCGGCGCAGATCTAAATCAGGATGGCTACGACGACGTTGCAATTTCAGCCTATCAGAATCAGGGCGCAGGCAACGGCAATAAAGGCATGGCGTATGTTTTCTTTGGCGCATCCACTGGCATTACTCTGCACGTTGCCGATGCAAATCCGTACTCATGCAGTGGCGCACCGGATTGTGTTGCAATACAGAATCCTGACGATGAAATCTCAGGCTCGTTTGGCTACAGTCTTTCATTCGTGGGAGATATAAACAAAGACGGAAGACCTGATCTTGCTGTGGGGGGGTACAAAAACCAGGGCCCTGGAATTGCCGACAAGGGTTCAGCATACCTGTTCTTTGGAACGTCAACCGGAATCACGTCGCATCCAAGCAACGCCACACCTTACACATGTTCTGGATCCCCCGACTGTAGCATCGTTCAAAATCCGGACAACGAAAGCCAGGGTTACTTTGGATTTCGGGTGCGATGAGTTGACATGATACATGCAATCGAACAGAATAGACTGGATGAATCGGTCATTGAGGAACTCAAAGTGAGTCTAAGAAATGCAAATCCAGAAGGTTATACAATTTCACTAATCGAAGACAATCCTGATTTTACGGTTAGACTCAAGAGCCTCTTCAAGCGGGCAGCAGATTTTATTTTACTCGATCACTATGCAAGCGCTGAGGATGCGTTGCGCAACCTGCCTCGTCGCCCACCCAATCTGCTTCTTGTAGACATGGATCTACCTGGAATGCACGGTTCAGAATGCGTTCGTCTACTTCGCACGGAAAGCAAATTTGACTCAATGCGAATTGTAGCCCTTACGATTTTTGAGAATGAAGAATTGATTCTCCGCTGCCTGGGTTACGGAGCAAATGGATATCTGCTAAAGGACATTTCACCCGATCTGCTTCTGGCTGAACTTCGCGTGGCAGCCCTCGGTGGAGCCGCGATGACTCAATCCATTGCAGCGCGAATCCTGAACGCAAGACTGAAGCCAGAACCAAGTACTGCATTTCAAAATCCGCTCACCGAACGCGAAACACAGGTAATCAATCTGATTTCACTTGGAATTACCTACGCTGAAGTCGCACAAGAGCTCAAACTCAGCCTGCACACAATTCGTAGCCATATTGAAAATATCTATGCAAAACTCAAAGTCACAAGTAAATCTGCTGCCTTGAAGCGAGGTCGCGAACTGGGTGTTGTTCCTTCACAGAATTAGACTCTGCGCGTTAGGCGCTTTGCTTCCCACTGCTCTCCTGGCCCTTGAGCCCATCCAGCTTTCTACCAGTGAAACCGCGCATTCGCTTGGGCTTTCGCTGGATATTCTGGAAGATGCAACGCAAAACCTCACTATTGATGCAGTCCGCGCCGATTCATCGAATTCACTCTGGAAAACCAGCTCAAGTATTGCGCCTAACTTTGGATTTACACCGTCAAGTATCTGGGTGCACTTTCGAGTGATAAATTCTGAACAAGAATCGCAGGAGCGAATTCTGGATATTGCATGGGATCTGCTCGATCATTTCTCAGTGTATGGATTTGCGAATCAAAAAAAGATACTTGAGACCAATCACGGTCGTGCACTGCCCTTTCATCAAAGACCCGTCGATTACCGCGAATTTGCCCTTCCACTGAAGTTTCCTCCAGGCCCAAGCGACTGGTATATGCGCTTTGAATCGACAGGTCCGTTGACACTTCCTATGACTCTGCGAACTCCTGGGAATATGATTTCAAAAGTGGATCGATCGCTCTTCTTCTACGGGGCTATCTTTGGTATTCTTGGCATGCTTTCTGCCTACAGTCTGTTTTTGTTTTTCGCAGTTCGCGATGGCGCCTATCTCTATTACACCCTGTTCATTCTGATTTTTGCAATCACTGAATTTCATAACAAAGGATTTGCATTTCAATACTTGCAACCGGAATGGATATGGTCAACTGTTCGTACTTCAAGTTTGCTTCGCTGGCTTGAAGTAATTGCTGCTGCACTCTTCTATCGTTCTTTTACTGGAATTCAAATACGCAGCCCCTCTCTGGATAGAGTATTTCAGGCAATCATGCTCCTGGCTGCTCTGGGATTTGTGGCCGGATTCTTTCTTGAGATTCGCCTGGGAGACTCTATTGGAATTCTGTTTTTCTCACTTTCAGCTGTATTCACACTTATTGCATCGGCATACCTGGTATTTAAGAAAAATCGCCAGGCTACAATCTACCTGATTGCCTATACTGCAATCATACTTGCAGGAATTGCAACTGCACTGCGCAGCCTGGGAGTCCTTCCCTTCAATGTGCTAACAAATGATACGATTTCGATTGGAGCGGTTTTCCAGGCCATGATTCTCTCACTCGGTCTGGCAGATAGATATCGCCAGGCTCGCGAAGAAACCATCGAAGCGCGGCTCAAACTCGCACACGATAGAATTGAGATCTCGCGCAATCTGCACGATGTGCTCGGTTCAGATCTAGGTGAGATAGTAATTCATTCTGAAACCGCCGAGGATGATCGCACTGAGGCAAGCCATCAAACTGTAGCATTCCTGGCGCGTAGATCCCTGAGTCACCTGCGCGACATTGTGCGACTTCTAAAAATCAACGCAGAAGACATTGAACCCCTGGATCTCTACATCAATCAATACCTCGATCGACTTCGCCTTGCTAAACGATTTGAGGTGAGCGCAGAGATTCAGAGCACGCAAAATTTGCCGGACCATTTGAACCTTCAGACCCAGAGAATTTTTCTGGAGTGGATGGCAAATGTAGTGCGCCACGCTCGTCCAAAAGGGATTCGCGTGGGATTGCGGGTAACTACGCGACGCATCACACTGTATGTTCTGGACGACGGCCTTCCGTTTTCCTGGAAGGGTGAACGCACTGGTTCTGGCCTGGCTAACATTGCAGAGCGCGCAAGAACCCTGCATGCAAGGGTTGGATCGCGCAGATGGGCAGGAATAAACAGATTCTTCTGTCGCATTCCTCTACAACTTTCACAGGTCTGAACTAAGGGTCGTTTATGCGGATCGATTTTTTTGAAGAGTTTCCATCGTCTGTGGCCTTTGCACCTGCTAAATGGATCGATTTCCCATCGCTTGTCTACATTGCAGCGCCTGACCTGGAATCGTACTACCGTCAAGCGGCATCACTCAAAGCGGTTAACCCGGATGTAACGACAGGATACTGGCCCCTGTTACCAAAAAGCTACTGGATTTCTCCGTTCTCTTTTCCTGGTGAATTGAATTCGATTCTGGATGAACTTGCCCGGGCTTGCCCCATGGATGTATTGCTCGATCTGGAATTGCCCATCCAGAAACCGGAGCTCGCTTTTAGAAACGCCCACTACTTTTTTTCGAATCGACGCATGATCAGGAAAATTCTTAAACTTCCGCATAGATTCCTGTTAGCAGAGTATCCGGCGATCGGATGGATGAGTCAGAAACTTCTTCAGGGGCTCGGCATCTCTTATCCGGAGCATGAATCCTGCGTTATGTATTATACAAGCATGATCAGGAGCGTGCGGCTAAGGAATTGGATGCAGGAATCGATCCGATCGCGCGCAAAACGGGGTCAGAAAACGGTGGGACTGGGTTGTCTTTCAAAAGGGATACTGGGCACGGAACCGATTATTGAAAATGCCGGTCTAAGCAAAGACATCCATTTCCTTGATTCGGTTGGCTGTACGCGGGCCGTAATTTTTCAACTGAACGGACTTGATCAGAAATACGCCGAAACACTGCGTCTTGCGAATAAAATATAGCAATGTAACCCACCGGTAAAAAATCAGGTTATGCAACTCTTTCGCAGGCTTGCGATCCTATTCACCGCTCTATTTTTGACGACTGTCTACGCACAGGACCCGGTTGGCCCTGTGCAGGATGAAATCAAATCGGACGCAGGTGACACATCACAGCCAACCCTGGAAAAAACTCAAAAACCAAAACCGGTCGAACCTACTACCAGTGCGACTCCTGAGACGTACGGGAAACTACCTCTTGGTCCGGATGGAAAGCCTCTCCCTCTTTCGCTGGAGCAAATCGTTAAGATGGTGCTTGAGAACAACAACCTTGTTAGAATTCAGCAATTAGAAATTCTCAAATCTGATACGGAGCTCATGAAGGATGAATCAAAGTATGCACCAAAGGTTGGTGGAGCATACGAAGGATATCAGAAGAAGGACAAGTCTACACCAGGCACTCTCTTCTCCGGAGACAAAGTCTACCAGGATAAATATTCTGCGTATGTAAATAAGCTCTTTAGTTCCGGAACTTACTTTCAGATTGAAGCATCTGATACTCGATTTGATTCAAACGCAGGCGAGTCTATCGCCGCAGCGGGTACTGTTCTGGCCCAACTTGCTCAACCTCCTTTGCACACAAGTGCCCTTACGTTTACTCTGCGTCAGGAACTCATGAAGAATGCTTTTGGTTACAGCCAGCGCCGCATCAACGATATCTCCAGGAATAAATCTATAATTCAACGCGAAGAGCTAACCCTGCAACTTTCGCAACTGGTTGTAAAGACCATGGTGGATTACTGGTCGCTTGCGATCGCAGAAGAAAACGTTCGCACTGCGGAATTGCTTCTAACTAATACACGCAACATTCGCGACATCACGTATGGAAAAACAAACCTTGGGCTTGCAGAAGGATTTGAAACGAATCAATGGAATGCGCTTACCGTTCAGGCTGAAAATCAGCTTGCTGGGGCAATTCTTGATCGCAACAGCAAGAAACGCGAAATACTTAGAACATTGAACCTGGATCCTACGCTCGATTTGAAAGGTGCTGGAAATCTAGAAGATAAACTTCCTACAGACATTGATGAAAGTCGCGATATTGGAATGGCAAAAAAAACAAGGCCTGACCTTCGCAACATCAGACTTCAGATGGAAAACGCACAGTATGCCTCGGACATAGCAAATAACGGTGCGCTTCCTTCCATGTCGGTGGCAGGGAAATATGCAAGCCGGGACAATGGTCGTCATGCCAGAACAGCCTGGAATGAAGTTCCAAACGGAACGTATCCGGAATCCGGGGTCGAGTTCAGGGTTGAAATGCCGCTCTGGGACGATGGAAACCGCGTAGATATTAGAAATGCAAAGATTGCCCAGAAGCAACTTTTGATTCAGCAACGCGAACTGGAGCGTCAAATTGAAGATGAAATTCGTGATGGCTGGGATCGTATCAAAACAGCGCATGAAGCATTGAAACGCGCACAGGCCGGTGTTGAGCAGATGACCTATTTCTACGGTGGGTTGCTTGTGCGCTATCGCCAGGGACGATTCACGGCAGTCGCAGTAAAAAACGCACTCGATTCGCTTGTTCAATCACAACTTGCACTAACACAGGCGCGCATTAACTTCAATATTTCCCTGGTGCGCTATGAGCTTACCAGAAACACAGTATTCCAGAAGTACAACGTTGATATCAACGATGTGCTGGATCGTCTAAAAAAAGACTGATTCGCATACTTCAAAACGACACAAACAAGCATGATTCGGACTTGAGGCCATCCAGGCCTCATGCTCCGCTGGTTTGTGAACATCATTGAATCTACTACCCACTACGAAACCTGGCTAAGCAACGTAACGCCCATCCTATCCGCAGATCTGGCTTTGAAGCACCAGGCCATGGCTTCCTCTCCATTTGAGTTCCTTCGAGCCACTTATTATGATTGGACTTTAACTGTGCCGGTTGAGTGCCCCGACCTGGTTGCAGCGCCGGTTGCACCATCGATCGGTGATATACATATTGAAAATTTTGGAACCTGGCGTGATGCTGAAGGCAGACTGGTCTGGGGCGTAAACGACTATGATGAGGCTTCCACTCTTCCCTATACGAGCGATCTGCTCAGACTTGCAACAAGCACTTTGCTTGCGATTGAATCGGATCACCTTCGCCTGCGTCCAAAAGATGCCTGTAGTGCAATCCTAAAAGGATACTTGCGCGGAATCGAACGGGGGCCAAGGATTTTTGTGCTGGCAGAACGAAACGATTGGCTGCGCGATATTGCGCGCAGCGAATTAAAAGACCCTGACCGATTCTGGGAGAAACTGCACGCCCTGCCGGACGATGAGAATGAAGAAGTTCGCGCTTTGTTTGGACGCAGTCTCAGCATTGAGTTTACTTTGAAAAAGCGAACAGCCGGACTGGGCAGCCTGGGCAGAAAACGATTCGTTGCAATTGGTCAATGGAATGGCGCATCGATTGCACGCGAAGCAAAAGCAATCGTCCCACCTGCGCAAAACGCGTTCACAGACAACGTCGCCGGTATTGCCGGGAAAATCCTTGCATCTCGCGCAATCAGCCCCGATCCGTTCTTAACTTTTGAAACTACCTGGAGCGTACGCAGACTGGCACCGGATTGCACACGCCTTGAGTTGGGAGTCCTTGAACATGCAAAAGACCAGACCAAATTACTTACAGCCATGGGTCGCGAAATAGCAAACGTCCACATCTCAGATCCTACACGAATCGAGCCAATCCGAGCGGACCTTTCGCGCAGATCTGAGCGCTGGTTGTATGAAGCGGCAGATCAACTCACAGTTGCGATTGCAAAACAATGCAAAGAATGGCGCCGGAACCTCAAGAAGAAAGACGATTGACCTCAGCCAAACTGAACCCATGATTGCGTATGGTCCGCGATTACATAAAACTCCTGCGCATCTATCAGTGGACTAAGTCAGGATTCATTTTTCTTCCTGTAGTCTTCTCAGGCCTGCTGCCTGTGATGCTACGCGATCCGTTCGGTAGTCAGTCACTTGACATAGTTCTGCGTCTGGTCTGTGCATTCCTGGGATTCTCAATGCTTGCAAGCACAGTCTATGTGTTTAACGATTACAGAGACAGACATCAAGATGCACTGGATGAAAGAAAGAAAAAGAGACCCATAGCCAGTGGCAGAATTGGACCCGGCGGAGCAATCGCTGCAATCTGCATCCTGCTACTGCTTGCAGTAGCCTTTGCATCAAGACTTCCCCAAACCTATCAGGTAATACTTGTAATTTATTTGGCTCAGAATATTTTCTATACGCTCCTCGGAAAACGAATCCTGCTTCTTGATGTATTCTCGATCGCAGTTGGTTTTGTATTTCGCGTACTCGCAGGTGCTGCGGCAATTGAAGTGGATGCAAGTCCATGGCTGCTTTCTTGCACACTTTTTCTGGCTCTGTTCCTTGGTTTCTTTAAGCGATACTACGAGCTGCGCACATCGCCACCTGAGATTATGATTGGTGGTCAGTACACTGCAGAAAGCTTGAAGAACTTCATCAGTATTACAGCATCCCTCAGTGTAATGAATTATGCGATTTATACACTGGAAGGCAAGTATGCAGGGGAACGCTTGTACTGGACTATCCCACTCGTAGTTCTCGGGATCTTTCGCTATTATACGCTCATGGATCGATCTGAACTCGAAGACGGAAATCCCTCTGATGTACTACTGAACGACAAATTCCTAATCGCGGTGATTGCTGTGTGGATTCTGACGTGCGCAGCACTCCTTTTGCACCTGGGAGCCTGAGCAAAACTGCTTGCCCCGGCCCCACCTTTTTCAAATTCTGGAGCTATGCCTACTTATTCGTATCAATGCCAGTCTTGCGGGCATGAATATGACGCCCTGCAATCGATCAAATCGGAGCCTGACACGGTCTGTCCAAAATGCCAGGGGCGCGTGGAGCGCCTCATTGGTGCGGGAGCCGGAATTGTATTCAAAGGATCAGGATTCTACGTAACCGATTACAAAAAAACTTCATCGCCCAAATCTGAGGGCTCATCTGCACCCTCTACGGCGTCCAGTTCAACACAACCGTCCTCAACTCCTTCAACACCAGCGCCTTCTACACCGTCTGCCCCATCCTCTTCCACTCCCAGTTCCGGATCCTCTTCATGAAAAAAGAAGTTCTCGGCATTCTTGCCGGACGCGGAGAACTTCCCTGGATCTGCGCGCGCAACGCAATTGCAGCCGGTCAGGATGTACGGGTATTTTGCATTACGGACGAAGAACCTCCGGAAGAATTCAAGAAGATTTCGGTTCCCGTGGTTCTAACAAAACTTTACAGCTCTGTATTCAGAAGCTTTCGTGAATATGGAGCCAGGCGAATCATTCTGATTGGCAAGGCCACGCGTGATATTCTGTACAAGAAGCCGCGCTTTGACCTGCGCACGATTTTACTTCTGGCGCGAATGACAAGCCAGAGCGATACCAACCTGTTTCAATATGTTTTGCAGGCGTTTGAAAAGCATGGGTTCACTATTTTGCCACAAGATCTATATTTGAAAAATATGTATCTGCCTACTGGCCGCTACGGCAAGAGCTTGAGCAAGAAAGAAATAGAAGACATTGCATTTGGAATGGTGTACGCTCGAGAAATCAATCGACTCGATCTGGGTCAAACCCTGGTTGCAGCCCAGCTTTCTGTGCTCGCAGTTGAGTGTGCAGAAGGGACGGATCAGTGCATAAGACGCGGCGGAGAATTGTACCACAAGAAAGGTGCGGTGGTCTGTAAGGTTGCCAAGGTAGATCACGATAAACGATTTGACCTGCCTGTAACTGGAATTTCCACCCTTGAATCCATGCGCGATTCAGGCTGTCGGGTACTGGCAATTGAATCCGGAAAAACCATGGTACTCAACCACGTTGAGTTTGTTAAGACTGCTGAAAAATATAAAATCTCTATAGTATCTTGCGATCCGGACAAGTCTGATGTAAAAACGATTTCAAAGATTTGCAGGTCGGCGGCAAAGCTGTGAAGGGTTCCAGCAAAGAAACCGCAAAAGAGAAGACGCGGCCACTAAAGGTTTCAACAGCCTCGAGTCAAACCAGACGCAAAGTTGCATCTGCAATCCAGCCCGTCAGGCGGCATGAAAGTTCAGAGACGATTCTCCTGGTCGCAGGCGAACATTCAGGCGATCTGCTGGGTGCAGATGTGGTCCGTTATTTGAAACGCCAGGGTTTTGAAAAGTTCTTTGGAACTGGCGGAGAGGCAATGCGCAAGGAAGGCGTTGAACTCGTTGAGAACATCGAAGCGATGACGGTATTTGGCTTTATAGAAGCACTTAAGAATTATAAGCGACTCAAGGCCCTGGCAAATCGCCTGGTGGATCTTGCAATTCAAAAGGGTGCAGGCACGGCTGTCCTTATAGATTATCCTGGGTTTAACTTACGCATTGCAGAATTGCTCAATAAGGCAGGGATCAAAGTCGTATTCCTTGTAAGCCCCCAGCTCTGGGGCTGGCACAATAGCAGAATCAAAACAATTCAAAAAAACGTAGGGCTAATGCTCGTGCTGTTTGAATTTGAAAAGAAGATGTACGATGAGGCAGGAGTTCCCTGCGAATGGGTTGGCCATCCAATGGTGCGCCGGATCCCAGACCGTCTGGCAGAAGAAGCACCCGTTCCGCTTAAGCGAGGCAAGACGGTCGCATTGATGCCTGGCAGCCGGGTCTCTGAAATAAATCGTTTGCTACCCGATATGCTTGCGGGAGCTCGTTTGCTGCTGAAGGGCTATCCTGGAATTCGTTTCCTTTTGCCAAATATCAATCCGCATGCCGAGGCTACAATCCAGGCAATGCTGGAAGAATATTCTGACCTTAAGATCGAATACTTGAAGGACCGCTCTTTGCGTGTGCTCGAAGCATGCGATGCTGTCATGATCGCCTCTGGCACGGCAACCCTTGAAGCGGCCTATTTCATGCGCCCAATGGTCATACTGTATCGCATTAGCTGGCCCAATCTTATAGTTGGAACCCTGGTGATTCGTACTCGGTTTATTGGAATGGTAAACCTCCTGGCACGCAGACAGGTCGCTCTGGAATTGCTCCAGACTGAAGTGACGCCGGAGAACATCGCACGGGAAATTGTGCGGATCTTCGAGGATGAATCGTATCGCCGATCCATGGTACATGAGTTAGAATATGTTAAGCATGCGCTGGGAACGGGAAATCCGGGAGAAAAAGCGGCCCGCGCCATTGCAAGCTTTGTAAGATCCGGCATTTCTGCCCGATAATACTAACAGGATTCTATGAGACATTTAATATCGCCACTCGACCTGTCAGAGAAGGATTTCTTCCGCATCATTGAGCGGGCTAACCAGCACAAGAAAGACCGTCGCCTTACGCCAAGATCCCTTGAGGGCAGAACCATTGCACTTTTGTTTGAAAAGACATCCACGCGAACACGATTGTCCTTTGGAGTGGCCGTCTCGGAAATGGGTGGAAATCCAATCTCGCTTGAATCCGCTCAATTACAAATTGGTCGGGGTGAAAGCCTGGAAGATACAACAGAGGTTCTTTCGCGTTATGTGAACGCCCTGATGCTTCGTGCGCGCACGCATCGTCACCTGGAGTTGATGGCCGGAATGAATCGCATTCCAATCATTAATGGGTTAACAGATCTTCATCATCCCTGCCAGGCAGTTGCAGACTACATGACAATGGAACAACTGGGTTGCAGCCTCCACGGCGGCCTGCGAATAGCTTTTGTGGGCGAGCCCAACAACGTTTTCAATTCCCTGGCGCTCTTTGCAATCTATGCAAAGGCAGAAATTACAATTGCATCGCCCAGAAACTACAGTGCGATCCAGCCAGATGTTCTAAGCGTGCTCCAACAACGCGGCGCAGGATTCCAACAATTTACTGAACCCGCAGGTGCCGTCAAAGGTGCTCAGGTGATCTACACAGATACATGGATTTCAATGGGCCAGGAATCAGAAGAGGCCGATCGAAAAAAAGAATTTGCAAACTATTGTGTTTCATCAGAGCTACTGCGACTTGCCGCACCCGGTCATATTGTTTTACATTGTTTGCCTGCGCATCGCGGGGAAGAGATCACAGCTGAGGTCATGGAACTTCATCGCGCTGCCATCTTTGAACAGGCTGAGAATCGTCTGCACGCTCAAAAAGCAATCCTTGAATGGATCTTTGGATTACTCTAAAGTCTCTTATTGAACTTTGCTTGTAGCAACGAGCGCTTTGAGTTCACCGAATACTTTCTCTGGAGTAATCCAGTTCATGCACGCCAGGTCTCCGCGGAAGCACGGTTTGTTTCCAAAGATGGAGCACGGTCTGCACGGAAGAATGGAAGGATCTATTTGAACGATAACGGAATTTGGACCGTACGGACCAAATCCTGAAAACGGATGCGTTGCACCCCAGATAGAAAGCGTTTTAGCGCCAATCAAAGATGCAACGTGCATGTTAAACGAATCCATTGCAACCATTGCATCCAGTCTCAGCATCAGCGCAACTTCCCCTTCGAGAGTTACATTTCCGGCCACAACAATTGTATGATCCGGAAACTCAGCATGGATTTCATCGAGGATTTTCTTCTCATGACCGCGGCCACCACCGAATAAGAAAACAGTAGCATCCATGGTAGTAATCAGGCGAATCAAATCGCGGGTACGATCGATGGGCCACATTTTCTGGGCATGGCCTGCAAATGGAGCAATTCCAATCCAGAGATTGGTCTTTGTGGTTTTATTGACCTTCTTTAAGAAATCACCGGCCAGCGCACGACATCGAGTATCAGGATTGATCCAGGGCCCACGACCGGGATCTGCTGAAATTCCCGCGCGTTGAAATACATGCATGTACCGCTCGATCATATGCGGCAGTTGAACCAGGACCTTATTGGTCCTGCGGACCTGGGCGTTCTTTTCGCGGCGACCCTTCACAATGGAGGAGAACTTAAGCCCGGTAAATCGAAAGAAGAACTTGAGTAAGCGAGTGCGCATACTGCCGTGAACATCGATGCCCCAGTCGTACGGCCCAAGGGTCCTCAATTCTCTAAACAATCTATAAAGCCCAAGTATTCCCTTGTAATCGCGGTCCACATCTGCGCCGATTACTTCCACTCCAGGGATATTGTAGAAGAAAGGAGCAAACGCCTTGCGAGTAACAAGGGTTATTGCTATGCGTGAATGAGCCTTGGCAAGCGCTGCAAGTACGGGCACAAGAAGTGCTACATCGCCCATTGCTGAAAAACGCAGGACCAGGAAACGGGTAGGAAACGGAGGTTTCAGGTGGACTTTGCTCCACCATAAAGAATGGGATTTAGTTTAGGATCATTATACATTTTCATTTGACGATACACTTTCATGAATCGCCTGCCCTGCTGTATGTCATCGATCAATTGATCCAAACATAGGCTCATATCTGCTTCTTGTTCAAGCAAAATGGTTAGTTTTTCCTTACAATTGGCAATGTGCGCTGCATCAACATCTTTACGTGTGGTTTGATCGCGCATATGGTAGATCTTTAGCTGTAAAATAGACATTCTGTCGAGTAGCCAGGCAGGTGTCTCAGAATTCATGCGTGCTTCAGGGTTGCGTTTAACGTTTGCAAACATGGCAAGGAAATGATCGTCCAGTTTCTCAACGCAATCCGTACGCTCCTGATTGCTTTTGTCGATGCGACGTTTGGTTGTAATGAACAAGTCACCACCAAGATTTGGACTGCGAATGATGTCTTCGAGATGCCATTGCACTGTATCAATCCATGCTTTGGTGTAAAGCAGACCATCTATCCCCGTGTAAGGTGATGAAGGTGCGTTATCAATGCTATCTTCTACATGATATTCGACAATGGCCTGTTGATAGATCTTGTTTGCATGCTCAGCTCTCACGATGGAGCAATCTTTTTCAGCACGGTTCCCCCTCAATAGTTTTTTGACTGCCTGCGCTCCCTGCACGCTTGTGCAGCGCATCATGACCCAGGCATGCTTTTTGCAAAACCAGGGGCGGGGGTACCCAATGGACTCATTACTTGAAAAGCCAGCGCGCTGGCAGTCGATCCACACTTTACGCGGACAGGAACCGGTTCGGCTTTCCTTCTACGCAGAACGCACAGGATTTCGTCTGAAGATAGAATCCGAGAAGAACGAAGTAGGCGTGCTATTTCGTCTGTGCGCTGTGCTTTTTGTGCATGGTTTCAGCATTGTGGAGGGGAGAATTCAATCACCCAAGAACTACGCCATTGAGGATGAGTTCTTTCTGCAGTTAGTCGATTCACGATCGAACCTTGACGAAGAAAGGGCCACAGAAATGATGAACGACTTTGAACGGCTGCTATTTCGCGGCGTTTCTGTGCTTGAATATCTGACTGAAAACGAACGCAAGATTCCCGCCAGAGAGCGCAAATGGAAAGGAAATGTAGACCTTACGTTTGATGAAAAGCCAATGTTAATCGTCTCCGGTTCTGATCAGCCTGGCTTGATGCTCGCACTTTCCCAGGCATTCTTCCTTATGGATCTGGATATCCTGGAAGCGTTTATTCACACGGATCGGCTGGGCGTTGTGCGAAATCAGTTTCTTGTAAATCCTTCCGATCGGCGATTTGCAAACGCTGAGTTCAGAAAGCGCCTGGTTGAAGAAATCGCGACTCTTGTGTAACAGCGCGAGACGGCGAAGCCTTGAGCGACCTCAACCTGGGTTGCAATCTTGATTTCAGGATTTTGGTAAATCAAATGAATTGACCGCAAAGCCTTTTCCGTTCTGGATTGCTTTGGTAGTGGTTTCGTGATCATCCAGTTCAGCTCAAAAATCATTCCGTATCCGGGCATGGGCGCATGGCATTTTGCCTCACTGCCAAAGAAGGACGCGGATCGAATTCGCAAGGAACTCACCTTTAGACCCAGGGGATTTGGTTCCATTCGCGTTGAGGCGCAAATAGGAAAGACCAAATGGAAGACGTCCATTTTTCCTGAATCCAAAACAAAGACCTATTTGCTTCCCATCAAAGCGGATGTGCGTAAGAAAGAGTCCATCAAATCGACTGGGAAAGTAGCAGTAACACTGAAACTATCTCGGGACGGTTAATATTTCGCATTCCAGAAAAGTTCTGAGAAAATAGTCAGCTGTAAGCGTAGATAAACATGAGTAAGCTCCCGGGTATTTCTTTCTCCGTATTCCTGTTCACCTCCAGTCTATTTGCTGCCCCTAAAATGCTGATTCTCAATGGGCAGGCAGAGGAAGGAGTTGCAATCTCGCAGCTTGAATATTTGAATAGTGCCATTCGAATCAGACTGACTAGATCAGGTCAATTTGAATTGATTGAGAATGTAAGTGCGCCGGAAAATGACAGTGAAGAAGAACAAAAACCCGATTGCGCTGACGCTGCTTGCGCCATCCAGATAGGCAGGAGCCGCGGAGTTAACTACGCGCTAACCGGGAAGTTACTGCAGAACGCCTCCTCCCGAAAACTTACAATCTTTCTGTACAAAATGGAAACAGGCGAGCTTGTTTTCAGCGATGAGAGTTCTCTTCCAACCATCGACAGCAATGACATTGATCTCGCAGTTAGGACACTCATAGATCGTCTGATTGCGCGCACAACTCGAACGAGGGTGAACCCCGCCCTGACAAGCGGGGAAGAAGAAAAATATAACACTCTGCAGCGCGGCCTAATCTATCCTGGCCTCGGTCACTTTCAGTTAAATGACGATTTTCGTGGACCTATATTCATGAGTCTCTTCACAGCCACTTTATACAATGCTGCATACAGAGTGCCGCGCTCAAACAAGATGCGGGCCAGTGACAGGAAGAGTGACCTCGGCGTAATGACTGTCGTCGCGCTTACGTTTCAAAGTAATTTTCCAGGCAATGAATTTGCTCAGAATCCGTACGCCGGACTTTTGTTGATCGGCGGACCATATGAAGCCAGGCGTCAGGAAACGCGCGCTGCAAATTCCAGAACACGTTTCTCGCTTTTTCTTATGGGTGCTGTGTATGCAGGGTCCGTTCTTGATCTTGCTGCCTTCAGATTGAATCTGATTGCAATGCCAAACATTCAAGATGCATCGTATGGTATGGCCGTTACATATCGATTCTAATGGACGCTCTCGCACGGGCACAAAGGCCAGCCTGAGCCTTCGCCCGGGCTGGCCAATTTGAATCGACCATTCGGAACCGACTAGTCAGGATCCTTTTGAGCCATTTCACGCAAGAATCGGATTCTATCATCTTTTTCCGGTGAAGTCCATTCCTGATCGCTAAAATCATGCGCGGAATAATAGCGAGTCACATGCTCAGCGGCTACTGGCAAATACTCGAATTCTGGTTCATCCTGTTTTAGATTCTTTGGAATTCCGCCTGTTCGCATTAGAGCTGACAATTCACCAGGAACAACCGGAAGATTTAGCCTGTGCCCGCGGAGATTCTGCATCACGAATGGTCCATTGACGTCCCGATCGCGGATGATCTTCCCAAAAAATACCATGGGCACCAGATGAACCCCGGCCTCCAGGTTTCCTTTCCAATCAGAGGTCGCAATTGGAGTATGATCTCCGCCCTGCTCCAGCAGATTTGCCTGGAACAAATAATAGCCAGCCTTGTGAACCACAACCGGAACGCTGATATGAAGGTGTCCTTCCTGGATGAAGTCAGACATACCGGGCTTGAACTCAGCTACTATACGTGGTGAGCTGAACCAGGCAGTCGTAAGAGCCTGCGAAAGTTTCTGAACTGTAATGCTGACTCCCACATTCATCCAACCCCAGTCTTGTTTTCCTGGGCGCAAGACCACGGTGTAGATGCGATCGTTTGCAACCGCGTCACCGTTCGAGCCGTCATCACCCTGAAAGATTGGAGAAGCAAGGCGCTGTTTTGTAGTCTGATTGACCGTGACGACCTGGGTGATCTCAATAGGCAACCGCTCCAAACGATCCTCGACAGTGCGGTGACATTCCACAAAGAGTTTCTGATCTTCCACACCTACGGACAAACGTTTATCCATGGAGAGGCTGCACGAAATATCGGAAATTCTAGGAGGCTTGCTGCAAGGAGTCCTGGATTTAGGATCTGTTGGGCAGCCTTCAGCCTGTTCCTGCACCACAGGGATGGCCGGTTCATTGGCCTGGTTTGGTGAAAGCAAGTCTGTTTGGTCCAGACCCAGCGGGCGCGAATACGGTGGATACTTTGCCCACTCTTTGTAAAACGCAAGCTGCTGATTGGGATCCATGTCAATTATGAATCCACCTTCATTTAGCTTGGCATATTCTTCCGTCCCGGGTTTTGGCATTGCTCCTTTCCGGTTTGTGTCAGTATAAAGTACAACAATAAAAGCTGCAGTCACGATTGCAATCGACGCCCATGCAATGTGCAGCATTCGTTTGGTTTTGGTTTTCATAAGTTCCTCCGTAGTTTGTGTAAGGCAGACAGCCTGGAAAAAAGCCCGGAAAGCGAGATCTCTCCGGGCTATCGTTCGTTCCTAGTACGTTCCGTAATTCTTCCAGTACTTCACACCCTGATAATGGTCTGATCCATTCTGCAAGATTGTGTAGTATGGAGTATACTTACCGTAATAGTAGTAGCAGCTGCTTGCCCACATGAAGCCACATGCAAACCGATGACGAAACGTTGCGTTTCCGGAACCGCAGACGGCTTGCACATCTGTGACACCATTGACGTTACAAAGGCTGTGATTTGCCAGAACACTGTCATCCAGCCCAGGGAGTAAAGGTCCTGTGATAGCGCCAGTGTCGGTGTAACCTGTTCCCGATGTGGTCTGGTATCTGTAGCCGAACGACTGGTTTTTTTGGAGCCAATCCGCTCGTGCACCATAGGTGGTTACTGTTGGATCCACACCCTGCGTCGTCTTCGTCTTCAACGAAATAATGAACGCCGGTGCTCCGCCAACGGTCCCCGCTCGCAGGCCTTCAAGAATGTTCGCAAGTTCAGATCCACCAGTGGCCGGTGACATCATCTGAATTCTGTTGATGCGAACTCCCTCTGCAGCAATCGCATCCGCATGATGCGCGATAAACGTGGAGACGACAAGTGAACCAGTGGAATGAGTGTAAACGTTGCAAACGT
This sequence comes from Spirochaetia bacterium, assembly GCA_021413825.1. GTDB lineage: Bacteria > Spirochaetota > Leptospiria > Leptospirales > Leptonemataceae > JAEUSB01. The sequence continues at coordinate 27,074 of JAIOPQ010000016.1, forward strand.
TTCCATTTCTGCAAAATGCATACAGAGCATACCAGAACTGTTTTCTAGCCCCGCATGTCTCCCAGCTCCACGCACCGCCGCTGACTGAACCACTCCAACCTACGTAGCGAACATTTCCAAGCGAGCCAATCCAGTCCGCTGCACTTGCAGACCAGTAACCAGATGTGCTCGAAGGTGAACCACTTGCGTTTCCATCGGCCATTGCGACGCTTTGATTCACGCCTCCATATGGATTGATCTCGCCGCCCTGCGCGCTACAGTAGTCCTTATCGGATCGCCCATGAACGACCAGGTTGTACGTTTCTGCTGACAGACTTCCCGTCGTCAGTAACGCCAGAATTGCAGCGAATCCAAGCCCTCCTCCTTTCAGAATTCCAAGACTCTTTCCTTTCATTTTTTTCCCCTCTGACCAATTCCGCATCTCCCGCATAGTGCGAGGTGCAGGCAGCCATGGCGCCTAAAGCAAGGAGCATGCCTGCAGCTGCCAACGCCTCCCATTGCTCACCTGGTGCAAGGAAGGACGCCGGGATGCTGTGTTTGCATCGCTTTACAGTGGTTTGGTGAACCGGAGTACGAGGACCGGATTGGGATTCTTGGTTTTTGAGCCTGTCCGATTTTCGGACAGGTGTACAGCTCCGTTCGAGAATCGGACACATTTCACGCGCGATTCAAAAAATCTGCTGGATATTTTGAGCAGTGCGAGCTTCACTCACAAGCCCGCTTCTTGCAAGGGCAGTCAATGGACACTCCATTTCTAGTTATGCTCGTACAGGGATCCTCCGGGGGATCACTCTTTCTGCTGACGTTATTCGTAGTCTGGAAGAAGCGCCCGCTCCTGCCCGTGCTGCCATTTCTCCTGATGACTGGATGTTGTTCGCTCTGGGTTCTTGTGGATGCCATGCGGGTGCTTGCGGCGTATACCGGGGGTCCCGTACACATTGTAAGCCCGACGGCAGGGATGCTTGTTGTATTTACTGGATGGACTGTGTGGAATTTCGGCGCGCACTTTCACAGCGATACTCCTGTAGTGCGCACTCGTTTACTCATTGGATCCCTGGCTGCGGCGTTGCTAGTCTCTGGTCTGTGCTGGACGGATAACTGGTCCTTTAATCGCCGATTCGACAAAGGCATGCCAATTGCAGATAACGGATGGCCATACTTCGTGACGGCATCGTATGCATTCCTGCAAATTCTCGCAGGAGTATTTCTGCTTGCGCGACGATTCGTCAACATGCAGCAGCCGATCAAGAAGGCTCAGATCCTGTACTGCATTCTAGGAATTGTGATTTTTACGGTTTGCGCATACATATTCTCGCTCGTTCTCCCTGTGTTTGGTCTTAAGCATCTGTTTTTTCTGGGACCTTCCTCCGGAATTATTTTTGTTGGGATTTTAGCCTGGGCCATTCTAACGCGCCAGTTCTTCAGCCTCAGGTTGGCTGCGTTCAACTTCTTGTTTGCCTTTTTTTACCTGGTATGCTTTAGCGCTGCAAGCGCCGCTTATTTTGCATACGCAAGCCCGGACTCACCCGATCCCAACAAGCTCTACGCTGCATGCATCGTATTTGCAATCCTGTCGTACCTGTATCTGCAAAAACTTGGACCATACCTCGAACGCAGAGTCACGCGCTACCTAATCGACGTAGAGGAATTGGTCAGGGCTGTGGTGAATGCTTCCACATCGCTTTCGCTCAAACCGTATCACGTTCTCCTGCTCCGAATCGCACATACGTTTCGCTCTGTCCTGCGCCTCGAGAACGCAGTAGTTTTCTACCAGCGAGAAAACAGTGAGATTCACGCATTAGCCGCAGACGGAAAGAATGAACGCATCCAAAAAATCTTGCGCAAGCATCCGCGCATCTTTGGCAGCATTTCTCCAAGACTCTTCCAGGAAAACGCACCCGCTGCATTCTGGGTAGAAGACATCACAAGCACAGAGCTCATCGTGGACGCCAGGAAATATCCAAAAATCGCGCGATCGATCAACGCATTCCGCGACGACCTCATGGCTCTTGGGATTGATCTGTACTTACCTGTAAGCTATCAGGGTCGCTACCTGGCGCATATTTTCCTTGGAAGAAAAAAAAGTGGTGAGCCATTCTATCGCAAGGAAGTGGCAAGGATTTCTGGTATAGCTGGTGTAATTGCCGTGGCCTGCAAAAACAATCAAGTCTTCACGGAACTCTTCAATTTGAAAGAGAGCCTGAAGACAGAAAATGAAGCCTTGATCGATTCTTCGAGTTTGCTGACGGAGAAAATCATCGCGCTTTCAGAGGAGAGAAAGATCATCTACTCAGGTCCTGGCATGGAGGCAGTGATTGATTCGATTAATAACACAGCCAAGAACGAGGAAACCGTTCTAGTCCTGGGAGAATCTGGCACTGGCAAGGAACTTGTAGCTCTCTTGATCCACGAAAAGAGCGCCAGAAACAAGAAGCCGTTTCGCTCTATTAACTGCGGAAGCTTGAACGAAACTCTGCTTGAAAGCGAGTTGTTTGGTCATGAGAAAGGCTCGTTCACCGGAGCCGTAGAAAAACACCAGGGCGTTTTTGAACAGGCGCTGGGTGGAACCTTGTTTCTGGATGAAGTGGGCGAAATGACTCCTCCTGTGCAGGTAAAATTCCTGCGCGTACTCCAGGAAAGAAAAATCACGCGTGTCGGAGGGAGCCAGGAGATCAAGGTAGACGTGCGCATTGTTGGCGCAACAAACGCAAACCTTGAACGTCTGGTAAGCGAAGGGAAATTCCGCCTCGACCTATTCTACAGGCTTAACGTCATCAAAATCGTCGTACCGCCGCTGCGCGCAAGAAGAGAAGATATCCCCGTTCTTGTGGAACACTGCCTCAATACGTTCGGTGAAAAACTGGGTAAGGGCCGCATGCGCATAACGGCAGATGCTATGCGACTTCTTGTAAACTACGAGTGGCCGGGTAACGTTCGTCAGCTTGAGAACATGCTTCTACGCGCGATTGTAAATGCCCGCGCCACAACTCTGACTGAAAAAGATTTCCTCGAAATTCAGGGACATTCAATGGAAAGGTCTCCTATCACGGCCATTCCTTCCGCATCCCCACTGGCGGCTCCCTTCGAGAACTTGACCATGCTTGAAAAATCTGAATACGCAAATATTCAAACGGCCATCAAGAAGTCCGCGGGCAACAAATCAAATGCAGCAAGGCTTCTTGGCCTCAGTCGCTCAACGTTCTACTTGAAGCTGCGCAAGTACGGCCTGGATTGAATCATTTGGGGGCGTCCCATTTCTGCGGGACACGCTCGATCTTTTTTGTATCATACCCATTGGTTTCAAGAAACGCAACAATCTTCTGAAACTCCGGCTCAGGAATTGTAGGTGCGCGTGCCATGATCCAGACGTAGTCCCTCTTTGTGCGAGCGATCACAGTCTGGCCGTAATCCTCAGTCAGGTAGCTGATTAAAAATTCGCTCTTAAAGGGCCAGAGAAATTGCATGGACCATTCCGAGTTCGTATCTTTGTTCACAACAAACCCCGTTGGATTGTAGCGTTTCTCTTTGCCGTTGAACGCGCCGTCGCGGAATGTGAAGATTGTCTGAATACTGCCATCGCCATTAAGTGCGTACGACTCGACAGCGTTATGGGCCCCTGTTTCCAGCGGAGTGGGAATGTTTGCTATCACATACCATGCTCCCATGAAGCGCGGCAGATCAACCTTTGAGACGACAGGCATTGGCTGGGGTGCGACGCAGCTCACCAGGAGTGTGAGCGTGGAAATCAGGAATGCTGGTTTCATAAAAAGAAAGAAAGCCCATCTCTGCTTCTGTGTCCGTTCTTTTTCGCGCGGTTCTTTGCGTGGAAACTCTGATTTTCGTTTCTCGCTTTGAGCTTGATACGAGCGCACGCTCCGGCCGGTTGATCCTCGATGTGCGGAATAGCCGGGGCGTTTGATCTGCGGGGCAGCCGCACGTTTCCAGGTGACTTACTGGCGCGCATGTCAGCCGTGCTTTCGCGCCGCGGCCCAGATGCGGATGGATTCATCTCTGAACCCGGATACGCTGCAACTGTTAGAAGATTGATTCTGCGGGATGCTGCCGGTGGCAAACAGCCCATGCGTGATAATCGAGGGTCGATCTGTTTAAATGGAGAGTTGTTTTCTTTTGCAAGAGATCGAACACGCCTTGAGCAGATGGGAGTTGTGTTTGAAACGCGCAGCGATACGGAAGTATTTCTCAAAGGCCTGCATCACGAAGGCTTGAGCTTCCTTTCCAATGCCGATGGGCAGTTTTCTTTCGCCTACCGCGACGCTCACCATTTACTTCTGGCCCGCGATACATCCGGGATCACGCCACTCTTCTTTGCCGAAGTTGAAGGCTGGCTTCTGTTTGCCTCTGAAGTAAAAGGTATCCTGGCATCGGGCATGATTCGATCTGCGCTCAATAATCTGGCCGTGGATCGCATCCTAACACTTTTGGCGTCTGCTCCTGGAGAATCCTGCTTTGTCGGAATCCATTCCCTCCGGCCCGGGCAGCTCTTGCGGACACAGGGCAGAACATGGACGTTAAGCGCTTTTTCCGATGTCAGGCCCGAATCAGAGGAAGTCATTTCCATCCGTGAACCCGGGCAGATCGATCGCCTTGAGGGATTGCTTCTCGACTCCGTTGCGCGCAGGCTCGAGGCCGATGTTCCTGTCGGGTTGTATCTGAGCGGCGGGGTTGATTCCTCATTAATTGCTGCTATGGCCAGCCGGTTAAGCCCTCAGAAGTTAACGACATACAGCATTCGCCTTAACAACGATTCATCAAAAACAGATGAGAGCGATTTTGCAGCAATGACCGCAGCTAGCCACGGGCTGCGTCACCTGGTTCTAACAGTTACTCCAGGCGATCTCATGAACAATTTTCCAAATGCAGTTCTGGCAGCGGAGATGCCGATTCTGGATCATGCAAATATTTGCCTCCTCATGCTTGCGCAACTTGCACGCGAAGATGGCTCAAGAGCAGTTCTTTCTGGAGAAGGAGCCGATGAAGCTTTTGCGGGGTATCCCTGGCACGCCTGGAGCAACCCCGCGTTACGCATTCCCCTGGAATGGATGGCGCATAACGTTTCCTCTCAACTTACTCGGCAAACCGTCCAACCATTTTGGGGGCTAAATCAGTACTTACTGTTCAGTGCCTTGGCTTCCCTGCGCAGTCATTTCTATTCTAAACAATTCCTGGAAGAAGTTATGGAAAACGCTCCCTCAAATCCGTGGAAATCTTTCACGCCCAGTATGCAGGGCTCAGGATCTCGGTTGCAAAAATCCCTGGACTTTGATCGCGAATGGTTGCTGGCGGGCCACCTACTTGCAGATAAGGGCGATCGTGTTTCAATGTTTTCTTCAGTAGAAGCCAGGTATCCGTTTTTGGATCCCAGCATAAAGCGAATGTCAAGTCGTCTGGCTGATAGTTGGAAGATGCGTGACTATTCAAACAAGTGGATTTTGAGAAAGGTCGCTGAAAGGTATCTGTCCAGGGAAACCGCATGGCGTAAGAAGCACCTGTTTAGAACGGAACCTGTCATTCATGGCCCGGGGAGGCCGCGCTGGGTAGATCAGCTGCTTTCACCAGAATCGATTAGCCATACTGGTCTATTTGATCCACGCCTGGTCCAGAAACATTTGGCAGCGCGCCAGCAACCTCACTTCTGGCCTCGGAATCCGTTTCTAGAAGTTGGCCTTTCAGGCGTAGTCAGCACACAGTTACTACATCATCTTTTCTGCGGCGGCGGGCTATGCGACCTGCCAACGTCAGGCGCCCCTGTGAAAACTAACTCAATTAAACATCCAGAACTCAGTATCTAAATCCCAGCCAATCTGCAACTCGTATTAGAATCAGGAAGACAAACGCATGCGTTCTGTGTTTGAAAAACTCTGCCATTCCCATATCTTTATAGCACCTCACTGGAACTGACATATTCCAGATTTCCTCAAAATGCCGTTCAAATTGTCTAACCACAAAGGGATTACGAACAAGAACATTGGTCTCAAGCCAGGCGCCAGAAAAGGAATTCGGCGTAAAGTTAGCCTGCCCGGCAATCAGGCACGGTTTTGCACTCAAGGCAATTGCCTTCAAGTGCATCATTTCAAGATGTCGAGACGGGAATACTCGCAACTCAACGCGTGGTGCAGACCTGCACCTGTGCACGCAGGCCAGATTCACGGTATTTCTCAAAATAAAATGGAGCAAGCGAGGAAGGGACAGAGCATGACAATTATCTATCAGAATACGCACCCGAACTCTGGACCCAACGTCAATTAGCCTTTCCAGAGTTGTGAGATCAGAGAAGTATGCGGAAGCAACTCGAATCTCGCCGGACCTTGCACTCTCAAGCTCTGCAAGAATTGCGCTGTGGATGGCCGGGCCTCCGTCGAGTACCTCAGTGCCATCCTGGCTCTCCTCTGGCTCTTTCATCGGTCTGAAAAAAGAAAGTGTGGCCCGCTCCTCCTGGGTGAACGCCAACGGCAACGCAAGGGCATCTTCCAGAGAACCCAGCGCAATGGAGTACAAATGGCGAGCTGGACCATTTCGAAGTAAAAAGGTGTTTTCCTGCCAGAGCCTGGCCTGATCGATCAGATTGTGCGAAAACACGATTCCGGCCCGACCGGAATCAATTACAATGTTTTTTCTATGATCCTCAACGTTATGCGCCGTCTGCCAGCGCTGCTGCAGCGTGGCCCAGCGATTCTTCTCCATTTCCTGGCTACCTTCTTTATTGTGCGACAGGGCTATCATTCCTCTTGCATGCGCGGTTCTGGCGAGGCTTGCGTTCAGGACTATAATTTGCGCATCCTCTAAGCGGTGACGCGTGAGTGGAAACTTTCTGTAATGAGTGCGTGAGGCTTCTGCGATTGTCTGGCTATCCAGGATTACAATGATCTTGAGCTCCGGTTTCTGGCGCTTTGCTTCAATCAACCAGTTCGCAACTTCTCCGGCCCAGGGTAGGCAATCCACAGGTAGCAAGGTTCGTAGCTCTCCACTGGCGGCAAAAAGATACATTTGCACAATGATGCTTTCTTTC
>JAIOPQ010000051.1 GCA_021413825.1 Spirochaetia bacterium
TGGATTCAAAATCCATTGGCATATTGAAATCTACAAACACCGGCATGCTTACAGGTACGGACGGGGTCAGCACGGAAGGGCTCGATAACACAATCCTCGGACGCAATTCTGCCGGCGCAGTAAGAAGAGCTGGAATTAGATCGTTAGAATTTTTCTTGCAGGCAAACGTTAGGAGCGTGCAGGATATGAGAAGCGTTACCAATCTCATGGTCTGACCTGCTTTGGATTTTCTCCGTTCTCTGCTCTGATCTTGACGCGTGCGCCATCCTTGAGTGTCTGAATCCCCTCAACTACAACCGTCTCACCCGGTTTAAGTCCGGAGAGAATTTCAAATCGATCTCCGTATTGTCCGCCAATCGCGACAGTTCGTTTGAAAGCAAGATCATTCTGAACCGCGAAAACTGATGCTACCGCCTGGTCATTCTCCTGCCTGCGTTCGAACAGCGCGGATTCTGGAACCGCAAGTGCATCGGCTTTTTTGCGTGTTGAAATCGAACACCTAACAAACATTCCAGGATTCAGACGTCCCTCTTTGTTCTCAAACTCAAGCTTGATCTCGGCTGTTCGAGTGTTTACATCTATAACCGGCGCAATCTGATAGACCTTCCCCTCATGCTTCTCATCTGCAAGTGCATCGACCGTAAATGTGGCAGTCAGGCCCGGTTGGATATGCGATACCTCAAGTTCGGGTATATTAGTTGAGATAAGTAAACGATCCATCCGAATCACAGTGAAGAGCGGCTCACCCTGTTTTACTTCTTCTCCTGGATCTATTGCGCGCGATGCCACAACGCCAGATAACGGGGCTATTAGCGTGCTCTCTTTAAGAAGTAGATTCGCCGAATCTATTTCGAGCATTGCATTTTTATAGGCTGCAGCCGAGACTTCAACGCTGTTGCGGTCTACTTCTGTATTGAAATCGATGAACTTTTCACGCTTTGCAGGCTTTGCATTTGGTATGGCCTCGTTGGCCTTCTTTAGGTCTTCATCCCTAAACCCCACAGTCCGAATCAGAAAGTTTTTCCTGGATTGGTAGTAGCGACTCATTGAACCAATATATTCCGCATAGATAGACTTAAGTTCCTGCTTTGATATGCCGCCCATTTCATAAATCTCCCGCTTATTCAGCAGATTATGGCGCGCATTCATGTAATTGGCTTTGCTTTCAATGATGTCCGATTGCATGCGCTCCATATCATTGATCTGCTTGTACACATCACGGCGCGATGCCTGGTAACGTGCCCTGGCCAGATTGAGTTGCGCGCCCGCAGAATTGAGCGCCGCTTCTGCCTGTTTCTTTTTCAGAATCAGTTCGAGCGTTTCCATCTGCGCGAGGCGGTCCCCTTTGCGGACTTTTGATCCTTGATCTACAAAAATCTTTTCCACTCTTCCAAGGATCTTGGACGTAACGGAAGCCTTCTCAAGGAATGTAATTGTACCTGGCAGGCGAACGTCATGAACCAATGTTTGCGGTTGAATCTGGATCACTCGGACGGCGGGAACAAGCATGGACGTATCAAGCTTGTCCTCTCGCCTTGCTCGAAATACAAATACTGCGACAATCACAGCAGCAAGCGCAATGACAATGACAAGTCTCCTGGGATTTGATGCGATTGACTTGAGTCGTTGAGTGGCATCTCCCTTGTTCAACTGAGTGAAACGATACTTTGGTGCTTTGCCGAGAAGATTGCGAACCCAATCTAAAATCTTTTGAAACGCTGCTATCATATTCCGTCCTGGGAACCCGGACTACCGGGCCTTGTGGGCAATTTCAAATCTGTATGTGGTAACCAGGCACGTCGGCCCGCAGCAGGGTCGTCTGTTTCAAGCGACTTCAGGTCGACTAACGCGAGCGAATCTACTGGCATCCCAAGCGAAAGTTCGACTTGATTTGCCGTGAGAATCAGTTCAATACGCTCTCGCACAAGTGCCGAGCGCGCTTCAATCAACTTGATCTCTTCTTCGATATAGCGCGAAACGGAGAGTGACCCGTTGCGCAATTGCACCTGTTGAATCTTGAATCTCTGTTCTTTGACGGCAAGGCCCTGGTCAGCGATATTCACTAATTCGACTTTGTCATAATAGCTGCGCCGCAGCCTGGCAACCTCATTGCGTAATTGCTCCTGAATCTGACGCTCCTTTTCACGAGCTTTCATCAGGCCCACTTCATTGCGCATGTGTGCGGCTTTGCTGCCTGGATTATCGTATACATTTAATTGGGAGCCGCTTGAGTACCCCGATGTGGTTTCATTGCGCGAATGCAATGAGCGCACGTCGCTTGAAAGGGTACTACCCGCAATACGAAATGTGAAACTAACACCAACACCCCATTCAGTCTGGCGCGGCGGCCATTCCTCTCCGGTCTTTCCGTAGTTTCCTGTAAGGGCTATCGTAGGTAGATAGTCATGCTCTGTGATCAGATATTCACGCCTGCTACGCATCAGATCGATGCGCGCCTGCCGCACATCCGGTCGTTCCTTTTCGGCAATCTGAAACATGTCGTCGAGAGACTCTTTGAAATCCACCCCTTTGAGCGCGTAGAGATCGAGATCTCTGATGTCTATAGGCTCATTGGCAGGCCAGCGCAAAGCAGATCCTAATTCCGCCTGACGGTCCCGTAGCGCGTCTTCGGCCTGTTTCAGATCGAGTTTTCTGCGTGCATATTCATTCTCGATTTCCCTGAAGTCCAGCTCGGTGATTGCTCCTTGACGTTTTTCAACAACCGCCTTCGCAAAGACTGCTTTTGAGCTATCAAGCGAAGTGCGGGCTATCGAGATTGCGGCCTTTTCGCGCAGCACAGCCAGATATGCGCTGCGAATCTGGAAGCGGAGGCGATTCTTGAACTCAGAATGCTTCTCCTGAGCGACCTTAACATCGATCTCAGCCACCTCATAGGCCAGCCCTGAGCGCCCGCCATCGTAGACAGGTTGCGATAAGGACATCTGCAATGAATGCGAACCAGAATCAAAATCGCGATTGGCCAGAGTACGGTTGCGCCGGTATGACAGGCTCATGGTAGGAAAAAAGTCTCGGAGCTTGGCCTTCCTGCCTTCGTCTGCGATAGACCGTTCGGCCCGAAGGGCCTTTAAGTCTACGCTACTGTTTTCTGCAATTAGCTCCGCCTCGCCGAGGCCAACCTTCCGGGCAAAACCAGGGCTAGAACATAGTATCAGACAGGTCATCATACAGAACCCTATCCTCACTAGAGGTCCTCATCCCCGGCTTTGAGGATTTTCCCGGCAAGCGTCACGTCATTGGGATTAACATTCAAGGTTTTGACTTGCGAAAGGTGCTGTTCTGCCCGGCTGTGAAGCTTCATTCGCGTAAACAGTCGCCCCATGTGTAAATGTATCTTGGAAAGATGAAATCCCAGAGTCAGCGCGGTTTCGTACTGAATCAGAGCCGATTTTACATCGTCCTGTGCTTCAAGGCATCGACCCAGGTAGTAGTATGCCATGTAGTTCTCCGGATCACTGCGGATAATGGATCTAAATATTTCCGCCGCTTCCGCCTGACGTTTGGGATCAACGGCAATTGTTTTTCCAAGCCAGAGCTTAACGTACGGGCTGCCATTGTCCTCCTCGAGTACTTCGCGCAAGATCTTTTCGCAATCCGCAAAATTCCGTGTGAAAAACTTCACCTTCGCGAGAGCGACGCCTACCTCAATCGATCCTTTGCGCTTTGACCTCAGGCCTTCCAGACGAGTAGTGGCTTCATCAAACTTCCTATTCTGGTAAAGAGTCTGCGCCTGTTCAAACTCGGCTAGATCCTCTTTACTAAGACTTGTGTCCTTCTTGCAAGAAACCACCAGAATCACAAACAAAAGCGAAGCGCCTACGCAGGATCGTCTAACGTGTATCGACTCGAACATAGAGCGATATTCGGAAACCATCATCAGCTAACTTAAGGATGCTAGATACAATTATATCGTTTTGGGAATGAGTTGGACCAGTCGGATTATAAAATGACCTACTCAGGGTATCGCATTTCCATACATTCGCTCAAGAATACCGTCAGGCGACCCCGATAGTTGTTTTGTCATGCATCCGTATCACGTTGCGAAATATTTTATTCCGATTGCTCTGTCTTTGATTGCTGCATGGAACTGCTCAAAGGCAAACACTATCAAAACTACCGTGGAGAACCTGCGTGAAGTTGCAGGTCTTCAACAGAGAGGTGCAATCTTAGGCCGGTTAGGCGCCATAGAAGTAGGCGAAGGCGATTTCCTTTTGGGCGGCACGGTCGATAGCATTGATTCCTCGGAATTGGGCGAACTCAGCAAGCAGGCTCGAGAAATGGCGATCCGCCAGATGACAGTGCGTCGGTACGTGATCACAAAAGGTATCGAGGAAAAGGCATTCGAAGATACGGAAGCCGCCAGATATCTTTATCCCAGGATTGAGCGAATACTCGAGGAATATTATTATTACCGCAAGGCGAACGGAGCCCGACTTGAAGCGGAATCAGAGAAGCTTGCACTGGGCGATCCGGAGATTAAAGCGTTTCTCGCAAGGAATCCAACAATGAGCTCGCGATCCCTCATGGAAGGCGACGTTAAGCGCGAAACACGGGTTCTGATACGGCGCATTGTTGCTGAACGCGTTCGCCAGTCACGTGAGGCTATGCGCAAGGAGCTTCTTGAGAATAAGGAACTTGAGGTATTTAAATGAAATATGTATTGTCCGCTCTACTTTGTCTGCTCTTGGGTATTGTCGCACTCCACGGTCAGGATGAGTTTGTCCCCGGAGAAAGCGACATTAAGGAATCAAATATTCTAACGAGCATGGAGCGCGAGCTTGGACACGAATTTACGCCCAAACCGGTTGCCACAACCGACAGTGTGATTCGACCCCAGGCGCCGGTCCCCGCACCAACGCAAGGAATTGGAGTAAAACTATTGCTTGGTGGCGGAGCAGAAATCTCCGGACAGCTTCTACTCTCTGATGATTTCATTGTTATCTCAAGAAACAACGAGGGGTCCCTTGAAACGAGATTCAAGATTCCACTTCAGCAAATCTCTACAATGGAATTCCAGGACTGGAAACCAGGCCGTATCCTGCCCGGGACGAACAAAGAGAGCGTAGTTCTATTTCCAACCGCTTGCAGTATTGAGCGCGTCGATGGTTCAAAAATCAGTGGACTGATAAATCCACTCGATTGGCTGCAGCTCAGTTTGGTAGCCGAAGACTCGACGAGCAACTATCGCATTTATTTCAAGATCGAGCGCGCAATCGGCGAAGCAGACGTTGAAATCAAGGAAGCTGAAAAAGGAATAGTCAAGCGGATTGTGTTCATCCATGAGAAAGGAGAGAAGTCGAATGCGGCCAGTATTCCTCGGTAGGGTTGTAGTTACGCTTGTCCTTTTGACTTGCTTGCGTTGTAATTCACAAACTCGAGTACCAGAAGGACCTCTAAGTCGCATCGCCGTTCAGGCGCTCGGGGCAGGTGTCGAGCGATTCTCTAATATGGTCGTTGTGGCCGACGCGTCTCATTCCTTTCAGATTGATCCGTTCGAGGTATCAGAATTGGCAACAGGAGATTTCTTCTCGATTAGAAATCAAATCCCGAAAACCGGGATCACGCCTGTGGAAGCCGGAAGCATTTGCGCGTCTCTGGGCAAGCGGCTATGCACGGCCAGCGAGTGGACCAATGCATGCCTGGGTACGCATCGGCGAACATTCTCCTACAATGCGCAGGCCCAGCCGGGCAAATGCAATACGGGCAGCGCCTTGCTGCAACGCACTGGAATGCGTAAGGACTGTAGGTCAGATGAGGGTGTATACGACATGGTAGGCAACACGATGGAATGGCTGGGTGACCTGCGCGGAACTATGGCAATCGCCGCAGGTGGTTCAATGAATACCGGTGATTCTGCCAATTGCTTTACAAATCTATATTTTCCAGCGGACGCTAGAAGCGAACAGATTGGATTTCGCTGCTGCAAGAGTGAGGTAAAACGTTAATGAAAAGAAATATTTTACTGGTATGGGTCTACTTTCTGTTGGTCTTCACCAGTTGCAAAACGTATGAGAGTGCATCAATTCGCACGCAAAAATGGCCGGGAGATTCTATTGAATCAATGCGTGACGTTGGAATTGGCTTCTTTGAAAGCACTGGTACCGCGCGAACATCGCATAGCCAACAGAATCTGTACGATTCTCTGGCCTTCTCTCTGCGGGAACTGGGCTACGTGACGCGAGAAACGCCAGCCATGTTTCAGGCACTGGATCGCACCGGGCTTCCGGTGGACAGGCTATTGACAGATGAGGAAATCCTACGCCTCGCAGGCCGGGCTGGCGTCAGGCTCTTTATCCAGGGTAGGCTACAGGAAATCAAAACTGAAACTCTATTGGAGGATCATCTCCAGGTAATGCTCAATCTCTCCGTATACGACGCAAAGATCGGGGAGAAGATTGGCGAGATCAAGGTATTTGGAACGGATCTGGATTACAATACCGGAAAGCAAACTCTGGATCTAGCGCGAATTGCAAGGAATGATCTGGAAGCCCTGATCGCAAATCGAGACCAGAAGGTCATAAGACAATGAAAGGAATTCTGGACAAACTTAGTGAAATCCCTGAAAACAACCTCGCCTGGGGCCTGAGCGCCACTGCCGTTCTACTTTTTCTAGCTTTCGCCTGGACAATGGCAAAGTCCGCCCCGCCCCCCACGGCCCAAAACCAGGTAAATCCTGAAATTAGAAACCTGTTACAAAGACGCGTCTGGCTTGAAGCTCGAATCAAAGTGTGCACCGGAAAGAAAGAACCTACCCCCGCCTGCAAAGCCGAGGACATCAAGAACCTGAGCGGCTATCAGAAGGAGTTAGCCGACCTTGAGACACAAATGAGACCCGGTGGCGCCGAACTATCCCGGTCACCACGTTAACCGCTCTTCCGGGATTATCGGGCTTTCTTGCCTGTTACAGTGGCAGCACCACCGTTTGCGCCAAGCTTTGCCTGTGCTCCAGAAACCATTGTCAGTCCCTGGCCCAGTTTGCTTCGCAGGCTTTCTGCAAGTTCGCTTTTGTCAGCCGCGCCCCGTGTAACAAGGCCGCCGTAACCGGAAACTATATCCTTCTGGAGCTGATCCAGACGAATTTGTGCCGCGTTGTACAGTCCAATTCCCACATTTACAAGATCGCGCGCAACCGTTTCAAATTGAGAAGCTTGATTTGCCATGTGTGTCTCCCGCTCAATAGTTTAGTTCTATTAAGCATTTGTGCCAGATTTTTTGAAGCCGTAACGGCGCCAAGTACTAAAAAAGCAAACTCCTCAGCTTTGCAAGCTCTGGCGCGTCATGTGTGAGCGATTCCGCCTCTTTTAGTATTACAATAGCTCTGGCTTTGTTTCCCAGCAATCGATACGCATCGCACAGATGCATCAGATTTTTAACGTTAGCAGGATCACGCAGGTACGCCCGTTCTCCAGCGTCCACAGCCGCAATCCGATTTCCGCTCAACTTATACATTGCACCCAGAACTGAAAGAGCTTCCACATCAGCCGGATTCCGGCTCAGATACAACTCCAGCACTTCGGCGGCTTTCCCATAATCCTTCATATGCCTGAATGCTTTTCCAATTTGCAATAGAGTCTGTAAAGATGCGTCTCCATTTCCTAAAATCGTATTACAAATCCCTCTGGCTTCATCAAACGCCTGACTGCGCAACAGCGCGGCAATGCGTGCAATCTCCGTCCCGTACGTCTTGCTTTCATCATTCAAAGACGGTGCTGCATCCTCGTAGAATGAAATTCTAATCAACGAAAAATCGTCTGCCTGGCCACCTGCGGAAAATACTCTCTCTGTTATTTGATCCAGGTTCCCCTGCCCCGCTTCCACATGACGTAAAAACAAATCCTCATCCTCATTGATGATACGATTTCCAGTTGGATCCATCCCAATTGCAACATCGTCGCGCCCGTCTGAACCAACAATGATCACATCGTCGCGTTGCAATTGAATTGTCTGAATCTGAATGTACGATTCTGCATCAGGTACGCCAATTTTTCTGAGAATTGGGCTTTCAATAAAACTTGCCCTGCCACCACGAAACAGAACCGGTCGCGGATGCTCTGAGTTAATAAAATACACAAGCCCACTTGCTTCATCTACCAGTCCCACAATTGCAGACAGAAACATACTTCCATTGAACGCCACAAATACATTCTGTAGCTCAAGAAAGCATTCTTTAAGCCACTGCTCTGGATGTCTGCTCCCGGCCTCAAGCGTTCGCTGTGTGCGTGTTATAAGCGATTGGAATACCGTCCCCAGAACAAGTGCTCCGCCTGCTCCCTGGATGCTCTTTCCCATTGCATCGCCATTTATAAAAACAGTATAGTTGCGATCCTTTAGTTTCAGTGAATGCGATGCACAATGATCCCCGCCAATCTCAGCCTTCCATTTTCTAAATGAAAATTGTTTCATCTGTCGCTGAACCATTTCAGTTCTTACGGCAGTGCCCTCGTTGTGATTTCCCCCAAGCGGCTCTATCAAAAGTGATGTCAGGAAATAATCGCCGTCCTGCTTCTCCTTCAATGCATGGATCTCTGTTAAAGATTGATTTAGTTGTCTGGTGCGCTCTTCTACTTTGTGTTCCAGATTTGCATTTAGATCTGCAACCTCTTCATTCAAACGCACAAATCGATTGGCCAGCACAAGTGCAAGCGACAGCATAAAGAGCGGAAAAACAAAACTCATGATTGGCGGAATATTTATTATGCCACGGTTGCTTGTAATATCTACACCTATGCCCAGAATCAGGACTGCAAATCCGGACAGCATGTAGATTGCGTCACGATTCTTTCTGCGGAGTGCTGCAAACAACACGGCCAGGTTGCCCGCAGAAAATACCAGCCACAAAGGCTGTGCTATGTTCTTTTGCAGAAACCAGTACACACGAGGGTCGTTGGTTACAAATGTATGCGCCACCAGAGCCACAAAAACAATGCTCGGAATCAAGATTACAGCATCCCATACTTTCCATCCCTTTGTGTTTGGTACTCCAAAGTAGGTGCGTATAAAATAGTAAAAAGCAGGGAACGCTGCGTATAGAATCGCATACTCCCATTTCTTCAATGTTATGAATTCTATTCCCAATTCAAACTTGAACTGAGTCTTGAGCAACTGATAGGCTACAAAAACATAAATGAAAAGCGCAAAGATTAGATTTTCACGTTCAATTCTGCGACGAATAAACAAGAACAGGAAATAAGACCCGGCCGTTGCGTAACATGCAAGGAGCAATACCTCGACTATGTCCTTATAAAGTACGCGCTTTCTCAGTGTAACAGATGGCCCAATCTCCGCCTGGCCGCGCACCATCCCAACCTGACCCGGAAAAATTCCTTTAATGCGGACAATAAGAACGTTTAAACCTGGCCGTAGCGCATCGTCTGGAACTTCATATACCCTGATCTTATCGTATGCCTGCGCCTGCGGATTACTCCAATCTCCAGTTTCTGCGATCAACGCTCCGTTTAAGTAAACTCTATCCTTATCGTCAATCTGACCCAGGCGAAATGCAAGGTGGCCTGGACCCTTATCCAGGTAAAATCGTTTAAGATACCACAGCTCCGTGCTTTCAGGCCCGTACCCATGCGTTGCAAGTTCCGTCGCATAGCCCGGAAGCAAAACTGCAGTCCACGGCTCCCCGGGTGCGTCTTGCTGGGAATTTTTGTCAACTGTGAGTAGCCGCTGGCTTTCCAGGTCTGGATCGATGGCGCGAACAGTGGCCCACCAGGTATGATCCGCCTCAGTGGAAATCGATTCGATTTCCTTTGCGGTTACTCTCTGAATTGAATTCTTTGGGGTTTGTGCTGGTAAACCGACCGTGAAAATCCAGATGCACAGTAGAACAAGATAGCATTTCCACATGCGCATCGTCGGAATTTCATAACCGGCCGATTTTCAGTCTATAAAAAAAGTTACTTCAAAGCACCTGCAAGGAAGCCTTTCATCTCTTCCCAGGACTTCTTGTCGCCCTCAGGATTGTACGCGATTGGCATTTTGAACTTCCTGGCATACTCGTCTGCGGCCGGATTGGTGAACACGTGTGTTGCCCCAGGATAAACGGTGACCGTCAGATCTGCACCTGCGTCCGCCATTTCCTTCTTGATTGCCTCCACGTCCTTCTCAGGAACAAAGCCGTCCGCGCCACCCTGAGCAACCAGGAGTTTCGCTTTGACTTTGCCCTTCTCTGCAACCTTCGCAGGCTTCAGATCGCCGTGAAAACTCACAACAGCCTTCAGGTCAGCACCCAGACGCGCGTTATTCAATGCAACTCCGCCACCAAAGCAATATCCTATGGCTGCAATTTTGCTTGAGTCTACGGTTGCCTGCGATTTCAGAAACTCCATGGCTGCATCAAAACGAGTTTTGCTCAGCTCAATGTTATTCTTGATTTCGCCTGCAAGCTTACCGGCTTCGTCCGGATTTTCTGCATGCTTACCTTCACCGTACATATCCACAGCCAGAGCCGTGTACCCTAGCTCTGCCAGCATGTCCGCACGTTTTCTGGAGTAAGCATCGTTTCCCCACCATTCATGCACAACAAGTATGCCCGGACGCTTCGTGGTCACTGCAGGATCATACGCAACGTAACCTTTCATAGTAACACCGCCCGCAGTATAGGTAACCTCTTCTCCATGCACCTGCTTTCTTGAGCAGGCAGACGTTACAAATATCGCAGACAGGATTATTAAAACTAGTTTAGCTTTCATTCTATTCCTCCAGTTAACACCTTAGCCAAGGGCCGGATAATCCGTGTAGCCCTTTTCTCCTGGAGTATAAAAAGTAGACGCATCCGGTGCCGCAAGCGCCGCACCCGATTTCAAACGAGACACAAGATCTGGATTTGAAATGAATGGTCGGCCAAACGCTACAAGCTCGCCCTTCCCGGCATTCAGATCCTCTTCTGCGCGCAAGCGATCATATCCACCGCTCAGAATCAGAACACCCTTGAAATTTGATCTGATTGCGGCCACAGTTGCAGGCTCCGGCTTTGGTGCGCCCATAGCACTGTGATCTACAATATGAATGTAGACGATTCCAATGTCTGAAAGAGACTTTGCAAGAGCGCCGTACTGGCTTTCAATCTCCGGGAATATCGTAGTACTGTTAAAAACGCCAAACGGCGAGAGTCGAATTCCTACGCGTTCTTTGCCGATTGCATCTGCAACAGCTGCGGCCACTTCAACTGCAAAACGATTCCGCTTAACGGGATCTCCGCCATACTCATCCGTGCGTTGATTCGCGGCAGGATTCAGAAACTGATCAATCAGATATCCATTAGCTCCGTGAAGCTCTACTCCATCAAAGCCTGCCTTGATTGCATTCTTTGCTGACGTAACATACTCCCCAATCGTAGATTTAATATCTGCAACAGTCATGGAGCGCGGCTCTGGATACGGCTGATTGCCGTTGGCATCAGTCCACATTTCGCCGGTCACTTTAACAGAAGATGGTCCAATCACCTCAGCATTTGCTGGAAGATTTCCTGGATGGCCTACTCTACCTGTATGCATCATTTGAAGAAAGATGTGCCCACCTTTGGCGTGTACTGCATCAGTAACCGCTTTCCAACCAGCAACCTGTGCATCGGAAAATATACCTGGAATCCTGGCATAACCCAGACCATTCGGTGATGGCGCTGTGCCTTCCGTGATAATGAGCCCGGCTGTGGCCCGTTGCGCGTAATACTTGGCTACAAGATCGCCTGGAACATTTCCAATTGAACGACTGCGCGTCATCGGACTCATAACAATCCGATTCTTTAGCTCAACTGCGCCCAATTTGAAGGGCGAAAACAGAACATCTGACATAAAAACCTCTTAGTTTAGACTTAAACTATTGAAGAAGAAAGCAATTTACCTACGAGACGTCACTCTTTTTCGGATTCCGGGCCGGTCCAGAAAGCATATTGACGTAATCCCAAACCCGGCCCACCCTCTGCCCATGAACGGATTGATGATGAATTACGAACTTACAATCGACCGCATCTTAATGCGTGCGGAGAAGATGTTCCCAGAACAGGAAATCGTAAGCCGCCTGGCAGACGGTTCGATTCATCGCTACACCTACGGCGATTTTTTTAAGCGCACCCTGAGACTTATGAATGCGCTGCGCGAACTCGGCGTTAAGCCCGGAGATAGAGTTGCAACATTCGCCTGGAACAGCTATCGCCACATGGAAATCTATTTCGCAGTTCCAGACAAATTCATTTTCGTTGATAAATCGTTGAGTGCTCTGGTTTCAGCACAGAAGGATAAATTCAAAACCGTAAAAAATTACATTGTAATGGATGATAAGCATCCAGCTCCGCTTGCAGACCTGCCCAATCCGCTAGACTATGAGACATTGCTCGCGGGCTCAAAGGAGACCATAGACTTCCCTTCCATTAAAGAAGACACCGCAGCAGGAATGTGCTATACGTCCGGGACAACTGGCGAGCCCAAAGGAGTACTCTACAGCCATCGTTCCATTTTCCTGCATGCAATGGGGATCAGCATGGCAGACTCCCTTGCAATTTCTGGCCGCGATGTAATCCTTCCAGTTGTTCCAATGTTTCATGTTATGAGCTGGGGAATTCCTTTCGCCTGCTGCTTAACCGGAGCAAAACCCGTATTTCCCGGATCACAACTTATTGGAAAACCACTGGCAGAACTCCTGGAGCAAGAGCGAGTAACGTTGGCGGCTGGCGTTCCTACAATCTGGAACGTACTCTTGCAGCATCTACAGAAAGAGAAACATGATCTGTCCAGCATTCGCGCAATGATTGTAGGGGGTTCTGCAGCTCCGCGCGCGATGATTGAAGCATACGAAAAACAATTTGGTATTTCAATTCTGCATGCCTGGGGTATGACAGAAACTTCGCCGCTTGGCACAGTCAGTCGTCTCAAAGGATTTATGGAAGACTGGTCAGAAGACAAACAATACAAACAACGCTCCAAGCAGGGAGTCGCCGTTCCTCTAGTTGAAGTCAAGATCGTAGACGATGAGGGAAAAGAATTACCCTGGAACGGAACTGAATCCGGTGAGCTATTCGTACGAGGGCCATGGATTGCCTCGTCGTACTACAAAAGCGAAACTCCATCCGGTGATGCGGCATTTACAAGCGACGGATGGTTTGGCACGGGCGATGTAGCTACAATTGACGCTACCGGTTTTATGGAAATCACAGATCGCAAAAAAGATCTGATCAAAACGCGCGGGGAATGGATTTCAAGCGTGGAAATGGAGAACATGATCATGTCGTTTAACGGCGTACTGGAAGCTGCAGTGGTTGGTCGCCCGGATGATGTGCGCGGTGAAGTTCCAGTTGCATTTATTACCCTGGTTCCGGAAAAAAAAGATTCAGTCACAGCTAAACAAATTCATGATCTGCTGTCTGACAAATTCGCACACTGGCAATTACCAAAACTCACAGACATTCGATTCGTAGATGCAATTCCAAAAACCAGCGTTGGCAAATTTGATAAGAAAGTTCTGAGAAAGCAATTATGAAAGTTAGAATTTCCCTCCCGCATTGATTGCTCCCGGAAAAGGATGGCCCGATAGTCTATCTTGCCTTTACTTCTTCATCAATGAACCGGCTATGGCAGTTGAGAATGCTCGTGGCATCCCCTCCATGATGTAGCTATTGATCTTATTTAATAAACCAGGAATGACTTTGGGGCTGCGATTCATCATGGCGCGCACTGAAATCTCTGCAACCTTGCGCGATGTCATTGTGGATGCTTTCATGAATGCAGTTTTCTTATGACCCGCTACTTCATGAAATTCTGATTCTGTAAAACCAGGACAAATGCTCGTTACACTTACGCCGCTGCCTTTCAGTTCAGAATTCATGGCATAGGAAAAAGACAACACGTAAGACTTGGTCGCTGAATAAATCGCATACATGGGTGAAGGTTGAAATGCTCCCACAGAAGCAAGCTGCATAATTCTTCCGTAGCTCTGCTTACGCATTTCCACTCCGAATAGCCAGGTAAGCTCCGTTACTGCCATCATGTTCACCTGGACCATATCTCGAACATCCCCAATCGAATGATCAAGCACTGCACTCTGCTTTCCAAACCCGGCATTGTTCACTAGAATAGAAACGTCTTTGCGAATTGCCTGAACTTTATTGAATAAATCCTGAGCTGATCCTGGCCTGGCCAGGTCATTTTCAATGATGTCCACACGGATTCCATGCTTCTGTTTTAGTTCTTCTGCAAGCTTTTCCAGACGATCGCGCCGACGCGCTGTAAGTATTAAATCTGTTTTCTTTTCCGCAAGCACGTGAGCAATAGCGAGTCCGATTCCGCTGGATGCTCCGGTTATAACTGCAACTTCTTTTCTTTGCGACATGCCGAATGCCATGCCTGATCAATCGGATTGCAATCAAAAAAAAGACCCCGTCGATTGCTCGGCCGGGGTCTCAAAGTCCTGATGGTTTACTTGATAGCTACTTCGCCCGCGATGGAGATGGAAACTTCGTCACTTACAACAGCTCCGCCAGTATCCATTGTTTTGTTCCAGGAAACACCGTAGTCTTTGCGGTTAACTTTCGTTGTGGCTGCAAATCCTGCTTTAGTATTTCCCCATGGATCCTTCACAGTTCCCTTATAGACCAGAACCAGAGTAACTGGTTTGGTAACGCCGCGCATGGTTAGTTCGCCCATGACTGGAGTAGGAACACCTTTGCGCAAAACGGTTGGTTTGGTTTGCTTGAATGTGATTTCTGGAAATTTCCCTGCGTCAAAAAAGTCAGCACTTTTCAGATGCTTGTCGCGGTCTGCGTCGTTTGTGTTAACAGACTCAACTTTGATGTTTACTTGCAATCCAGTTAACGCTGATGTCTTTTCATCGAACGTTCCTTTGGCAGAAAAGTCGTCAAAACGCCCGGTTACCTCAGAGATCGTAAGGTGCGTAACTGTAAATTCCACTTTAGTGTGTGACTTGTCGAGCGTTAGCTCCCCTGCGAATGCAGAGGAAACGAATCCCATGCCAGCAAGTGCCATTGCACCGATTTGAATCAATTTCATTTGAGAACTCCCTATGGCCGAAGCCTGTAATTGGTTTAAACTTAAACTAATACCGGAACTTCATTCCGGCAATAGTCATTTGCATTTTTTTGTGGGGAATCCTGTGGACCAGTGGCCAATCGACTATGTAGTCTTTGCGGCCAGCCAGAGCGCCATCGGCTGGCTGTCATTTTTGGATTGATTGGAGATGATCCAATCAGATTTTCAGCTAGAGTTTTTTCTTAATGCCAGAGCCTGAATCCCCAAATCGACATCCCACTGCAGAAGAAGTTCAGGAATGCATCAAGATGCTCGAGACCCTGGTTGATAACGGGGAAACGTTTGTAAACCTTCCAGAAGAAATCAGAATCGCACTGATTGCCGCTGCGGGGCGTATTTCCAGACCAGACAGACTTGATAAGAAGAATAGAAACAAAGCCCTAAGACGCCAGCGCAGACTTGAGGTCGCAGAAGAGGGCCGTCAGGCCAGAGCGCAGACTGGAATCCGTCTGGCCAGAAAAGCAGCTGTATTTAAAGCACCCCTTCAACTCACACAGGATCCAGCGTCTGATGAAACGCCTTCCGCTATTACTACGCGCAATTGTTACGTCTGCAATGCTGAATTTAATCAGCTTCATTTCTTCTACGACTCAATGTGTCGCGAATGCGGAGACTTCAATTATAAGAAGCGTTTCCAATCAGCGCGGCTTGACGGCCAGATAGCGCTAATCACTGGAGCGCGGTTGAAAATTGGATATCATGCCGCATTGATGATGCTGCGCTCCGGAGCAACTGTCATTGCAACCTCACGCTTTCCAGTGGACGCTGCACTGCGTTTCTCCGCCGAAGAGGACTTTTCGAACTTTGCGCATCGCTTGCATATATTCGGCCTGGATTTACGGCACATTCCAAGCGTTGAGATATTCACCCGTTTCATAGAGTCCAACTTTGAACGGCTTGACCTTTTGATCAATAACGCGGCCCAGACAGTCAGGCGCCCTCCTCGCTTCTATTCACATCTAATTGAAAATGAATCTCTTCCCTGGGAGGCATTATCGTCTAACGTCCAGAACCTACTTTCAAATTTTAAGAAGTGCACAAACCAAATCACGGAAAGCAATCTGGCTACTGAGGCTGCCCTCCCAGTAAAGTGGCATGGCAGGTTGCCCGGAATGGGGCTTACATCGTCTGCAAAGCTTTCGCAGATTCCCTATTCACACGACGAAACGCTACCCGATGAAACATTGTTTCCAGGTGGCGAACTGGACGCGGATCTTCAGCAAGTCGATCTGCGGGACACAAACAGCTGGAGACTGCGCCTCGGAGAAATTCAAACATCAGAAATGGTAGAGCTACAACTAATCAATTCCATGGCACCCTTCGTACTCTGTAATCATCTAATTCCAATGATGCGCCGACACTTCACGGGAAAAAAACATATCGTGAATGTTACAGCCATGGAAGGAAAGTTTTACCGTTTCAGAAAAGCAGACCGTCATCCACACACCAACATGGCCAAAGCAGCGTTGAACATGCTTACACACACGTCTGCAAGCAGCCTTGCTAAAGAAGGAATCTTCATGAATGCTGTGGATACTGGCTGGGTTACGGATGAAGATCCGGCGCACCTGGCCCGTCAAAAACAGGATAAGCACGATTTTCAGCCACCGCTAGACATTGTAGACGGTGCTGCACGTGTATGTGATCCATTCATTGACGGAATCAATACGGGCGAGCATTGGTCTGGCAAGTTCCTAAAAGACTACCACCCAATTGACTGGTAAGTCAATTAGCCTTTGCCTGGGCTTAAACTTTGAATCGACCCAGTGACGTACTGAGATGTTGCGCCATTTGATTCAACTGACCGGCCAATCCGGAAATCCTTGTGGCTTCCTGAGCCCCACTGGCAACAACGCTTGAGACACCTGAAACATTTCTCGCAACATCCGTAGAAACCGTTGCTGCCTGCGTTGCGTTGCTTGAAATTTCCCGCGCGGTAATGGACTGTTCTTCCACAAACGATGCAATGGCAGAATTCACATCATTCACTTTTTGAATTACATTCGTAATCGATTCAATTGCCTTGATTGTATCTTCAGAACTTCGCTGAATGGACTCTATCCGATTCTTGATCTCTTCTGATGAATCTGCAGTCTGACGCGCCAGTTCCTTAACCTCGGAGGCAACCACGGCAAATCGCTTCCCTGTATCCCCGGCATCGGCGGCCTCAATTGCAGCGTTCAGCGCCAGCAGATTCGTTTGATCTGCAATGTCTACGATGGACTCAATGACCTTGCCAATTTCGCGTGCATTCTGGCCCAGCTTAACTACAATGTCATTGGTGGTGGACGTGCGTGTATTGGCTTCGCCGGCTACGCTTGCCGCTTCCACAGATCTCCGTGCAATCTCGCTGACAGAAATAGACATTTCTTCAATAGAAGAAGAAACAACTTCGAGGTTCTGGTGTAATTGCGACGACGCAGCTGCAATCGATTGCGTTTGCTGCGACATCTCTTCTGTCCCAGTCGATAGTGTTTGGCTTGCTTCCGCCAGATTCTCGGCGACTCGCACCGTCTCGCTCAATGTTCCAATTACATCTTTTACAATGTCGTGTATGACCTGCATGAATTGATTGAGGGCAGTTCCGAGCTGACCCAATTCATCCGTACTGTCGGCGTTCACGCGCTTGGTGAGATCACCGTTGCCGCGCGCCACATCCTGCACGCGTTCTGTTATATCTTTAAGAGGCCCCATGATGCTCTGATTGATGAGGAGGGTTACAAGGATTGCACTGACCATAACCACCAGAGCCAGAATCAGAACAGAATACAAGGTTGCATTGGCCGTTGCCTTTGCGTGACTTTCTTCCTCCTCTGATTTTTTTACTGCTTCAGCGGACATGGAGGTCGCTTTCTTACTCAGTGCACGAATATTGTCTTTGTGTTCTGCAAACTTCTCATTGGCCTTCTCTGAGGTGATGCCGTCCATCAACTCCTCTTTAAAACGAATGATGGCAGCATGGTACTTACCCATTTGATCTTTGGTCTCTTTTACATTGGCGTAGTCTGCATCGTCATCTGCTTGCTTGTCCAGGGCTTGAACAACTTCCTCGGTCTCTTTGAATACCTCTTCCCATTGGCCGTAGTAGCTCTGTACGGTTTTCTTGTCTCCAGCATTGATGATCATATCCTTTTCATACTGGCGCAATTTAGCAACGTGCGCTACAAGATTCGTTGATAGCACTGCCATTTTGTCTTCATGCTGAATCACGTATGTATAACCTTTACTCAGGGATGAGAGTCCAACCCACGTTGTTCCAGTCATTATCAGCAAGAGCACGGATACGATTACAGAAGACATAATCAGGCGCGCACGAATGGAAAGTTTTCGGAGAAGTTGCATACGTTTCATTCAGCGTACCCGTGCATGAGTTACCGTCAATCAGTCATTAAAATCTATCGAAAATATTGATGTTTTTATTTTATATTTGACTCTAAGAACTCTGGAGTTATAAAAAAGTACGGATAGCATGAACTTCGTTACAAAAAAGCAGAGTGCAATAATCTCATTTTCAAGTACAGATCTTGAGGCCACTGTCCCTGCGCTTGCGCAGCATCTAAGTGAACTCATCCTACCTGAATCCGGGGAAGTCGTACTGCGCGCGCCTACCGGGTTAGATATAGCATGGGAACCATTCACTGCCATCTTTCAATTTGCGCAACGTGCACAAAAGTCCGGAATGAAAGTTAGCTGGAGTTTTCCAGATAACATCATGTCAGATCTAGCGCAGATTGGCTTTGAAAAAGCGGGAGATTGATCCATGCCCATAGATCAGAGTAACTACTTACCCATTTTTCAAACTGAATCCCTGGATCTGTTAGAAAAAGCGGAGTCCCATATCTTAGCCATGGAGAGCGGTGCTGATGGTTCCGTGATTCATGATATATTCCGTGGCATTCACACTATAAAAGGAAATTCCGGACTATTCCGTGTACCGGGTCTAACAGAACTCGCTCATGCTTTAGAAGGTCTGCTCAATCAGATGAGAGAGACTGGAACCAGACCAGATCTAGAAACAATTGATTTAATTCTGACTGCTGTGGATCGGCTACGTGAAATGATTCGGGCCATGGGTACTGCTGAGGATTTCGATAATTCTGAAATCCTGGTAAAACTGATCAATAAGAAGGACGCGGGCAGCATTCATAAAGAGACCGGAAACGGGCACAGCCGTGTCGCCTCCCCGCCCAAGGCCCAGTTTAGAATTGAGATTCCTCCAGCCAAATTACTCGAGATGGCCAGAACAGAATCGTGTTACCTTTCCTTCGTGCATCTGTTTCCGCCCGATCACGGATTGGGGACAACGGCTGCGGCCAGTCGTTTCATGGAATCCCTCATGGGTGCAAACCATGTATCACGGCGCGGCTTGCGCAGCGGCGCAGATGGCGCGCTCTACATGTATTTCTTCCTGGTGTCAAGGAACCTACCGGAGATAGCCATGAGTCAGGCAGGTGTGACAGGTGCCGCCGTGCAGGTTCTGCATTCTCCGGAGGCGGCCTCTATTATAGAAGAAACATCAACATTTGAGACCGGAAAGTCGGAGGTAACCCGGAAAGCCCGGATGGACGAATTCGTCAAGATTCCAACCACTCTTGTAGATGAGCTTATCAATCTCTCCGGAGAGAGCGTAGTTGCACGCAATGAGCTCTTGATGAAGATCGCACGCTTCAAGGACCCAGAAGTCGATTCAATTGGCAAAAAGATAAGCCGCCTCATTAGCTCTCTGCAAGAGAAAATCATTCGTACCAGGCTTCAAAAGCTTGAGATTTCATTCTCGCGCCTCCCAAGGCTCGTGCGCGATGTTGCACAGGCCACAGGCAAACAGGTTGAACTTACTATCCTTGGAAGCGAGGTGGAACTCGACAAGAATCTGATCGCAGTCATCTCCGATCCGCTCACTCACATCCTCAGAAATTCAGTCGATCACGGAATAGAACCACAGGCAGAACGGACGGCCAGGGGCAAACCAGCGGCAGGTCAAATTACGATCCAGGCAGTAATGGCAGGTGGAAACATTGTAATTACAATCCAGGATGATGGCAAGGGTCTCGATACGGAACGACTTCGCACTAAAGCAGTTGAAAGCGGACACATGACGGCGGAGCTTGCAGCCCTGGCCACTCCAGAACGATTGCATGACTTGATCTTCCTGCCAGGTTTCAGTACAGCAGAGCGTGTGACTGAAACTTCAGGACGCGGAGTTGGAATGGACGTGGTCAGATCCAATGTGCAAAGCGTTGGCGGTCGAATTGACCTGGAAAGCCAGCCTGGACTTGGAACTACTTTTAGGATTTCTCTTCCACAGACTCTCACAATTGTCACGTGTCTACTTGCGCGCACAGCCAATCATCGTTTTGCCATTGTGCAAAAAGATGTTGAAGAAGTAATGCGTATTGATCCCGCCTCTCTTTCACGCGTTGAAGATCGCTATGTGTATCAGTTACGTGGAAAAATTCTCCCCGTTCTTGACCTTTCTTCGGTCTTGAATTTTGATAAGCAGGATTCTGAACGCTACATCATTGTACTGCGCACGGACAGGTACAGGTTCGGAATTCTCTGCCACCGAATTCTGGATCAACAGGAATTTGTGCTCAAGCCCTTAGGGGAAGATCTACAGAATATTCAAACCTATGCCGGTGCAGGTCTCCTTGGCGACGGCGATGCAGTACTCGTACTTGATATTTCTGGAATTGCAAGACAGGCAAGCCTTGAGCCTGCCAAAGAAGATGAAGATGACGTTGGTCTCCAGGCTGATACTCGTTCAAGGAACAGCTATTTCCTATTCCGCTACAAGAATCAACAGTTTGCAATTCACTCTTCTGTGCGTCCAGGCCTCAGGAAGGTGAGTGAGGGCGAGTTGTTCGATTATCTGGGGCATGAGTCGCTCAAGGAAGGAGATCGCATACTACCGGTTATACGATTGGATCGTTACTTTGGAAATGAAACACCAGAGGAACCAGGCAGAAAATTTGCGCTCATAGTGGAAAGGAACGGAAAAGCGGCTGCAATTCTTGCAAGCAAGATGCTGGCACTGCTCACTCGTATGGAGGACCTGGGGAAACCCGTTATGGTCACTCGCGGCATTGTGGGTGAGGCAATTCTTGAAGGTTTGCCTACGGCGTTCCTTGATATAGACACAATCCTGGATGATCACAGGACCGTGAGCGCCCGGGCCAGATCCGGAGAAATGTCATGAGCACAGAGCAGAAAAAAACCCAACAATTTCTGACGTGGACTGCAGGTGCATATGCATTTGGCGTTCCAGTTGCTCACTGCCGTGAACTCACACGCGGACTGCGGATTACCACGGTCCCCCTTGCGGAAAAACATATTGCAGGGATCGCGAACTTGCGCGGAGAAATTGTAACAATTTTGGATTTCAATATTTTGTTGGGAATGGATGCGCCTACCACGGGCCGCGCTGTAGTTCGCACTCGTTCAGGTAAGGGAAATACAACCTGCATTCTCGCAGACAAAATCCATGAAATAGTTTCAGTTTCTGAATCTGATTTGCATGACGTGCCTTCCAACCTATCCAACATCAAGCTTGAGTATTTGTCTGGCGCGTTTAGAATCGGAGACAAATTGCATCTAATAGTAGATGCGGAAAAAATCCGGGTGGCCAGGCATGGAATCGTCGGATGACGGAAAGAATTTCCGTTATGATCGTGGACGATTCGTCCATGTACCGGGAATTGCTCAGGGCTGCGCTTTCAGAAGATCGCAGAATTGAAGTCATAGCCCAGGCTGTGAACGGAAAACTGGCAATCCCCCGGGTTAAACATTACAAACCAAATTTCATTATTCTGGATCAGGAAATGCCGGAGATGACGGGACTTGAGACATTGCGTCAGATTCGACAGCTGGCTCCAGAGACGCGCGTAATAATGTTTTGCTCGCCTTCACGCGAAGGCGCAGAT
Source organism: Spirochaetia bacterium (assembly GCA_021413825.1). Lineage (GTDB taxonomy): Bacteria > Spirochaetota > Leptospiria > Leptospirales > Leptonemataceae > JAEUSB01. Next base: position 21,983 of record JAIOPQ010000051.1, read on the forward strand.
GTCGCGCTTACAGCATTGCATGAAGGCGCAGTTGATTTTGTAACCAAACCAAATAGCGATAACCTGAAACCTTTCGCGCAATACGTCCGTGACACAATAATCGAAAAGATCGTACATCTTGCGCATTCAAATCCGCGCATTACGCCCGTTGCTCCCGCCGTTCTTCCCAGGCGTTCTCCTGTTCAATCGTACAAACTCTGCGGAATTGGAATTTCCACTGGCGGACCCGTGGCACTCAGGCAATTGTTTAGCACGCTTTCACCGCGAATCAAAGGGCCCATTTTGATTGTGCAGCACATGCCTCCCATTTTTACAAAGCAATTCGCAGAAAGCCTGGACCGAATTGGCACCTTGAGAGTCAAAGAAGCGGCACACGGTGATGCACTCGTGGCCGGAACCGCCTACATTGCCCCCGGAGGAAAACAGACTCGCGTGATTCAAACAGCCGGAGTACTCAAGCTAGAAGTAACAGATGATCCGCCCCTGTACAACTGTCGACCTTCCGTGAACGTCCTCTTCTCTTCCATGGCTGCTTTGCCTGGCGTTCGCGAAAGCATTGCAGTAATTATGACAGGTATGGGGAACGATGGATATGAGGGAATGAAAGCATTGCGCCAGGGTGGTGCAATGCTGATGGCTCAAAGCCAGAAAAGCTGCTTAATCTATGGTATGCCGTCGCAGCCAACAGAAGAAGGTCTCATCGATGAAACAGGCGATGTAGAGCACATCTCACGTCGAATCAACGCACTCATGGGAGCTGCCTGATGGCTCTGTCGACTGAAGAGCAATCGTTTGCAGACGAGATATTGCGCATAACGGGTATGAAGCTGGGCGCCGAGAAAGCGTATCTAATTGAACACCGTTTGCGTGATCTGGGAGCATCGGTCGCTTCCATAGCACTCGAACTCAGACAGGCAACGGATCCCGGCTTAATCGATCGAGTGGTGGATAGAATCTTAACCCATGAAACCAGTTTCTTTCGAGACGAGCACGTTTTCCAAACCCTTGCCAAACAAATCATCCCGGAATGGATGAAACGTAAAGGGATAGATCCACTCAAACCGCAAGATGTGCGCCTTAAGATCTGGTCATGCGGTTGCTCTACCGGTCAAGAACCGTACAGCATTGTAATGACTGTCAACGAATCGTTTCCATACCTGATGGGAAACCTTCAACTCCTGGCCACTGATATCACGGAAGAAACAATAGCTAAGGCGCGGGCGGCAATCTATACAGATTTTGAAATGAGCCGCGGTATACAGCCCACAATGCGCGATAGATACTTTGAAAAAACAGGCAACGGGTATAAAATGCGCGATGCTTTTCGACAGCACGTGACTTTCTCAAAATTAAACCTGGTTGGCGGAACATACCCTGGCGGATTCGACATCATTTTTTGTCGCAACGTTCTTATTTACATGGATGAAAGCGTAAAGAAAGGCCTATTCGAAAAGCTCCGCGCATCGCTCAAAAGCGATGGTATCCTGATCCTGGGCGGAGCCGAGAGTGTCATGGGATTCCTTGATAATTACGTTATGCGCCGCCACGAGCAAACCCACTACTACGAACTTAATCCTACCAAAGTTACATTCTTTAAAATGCCCACTGGAGATTCAAAATGAAGACGATACTGGCTGTTGACGACTCACCTATGATGAGACAGATGTTAAAACATACTCTGGACGAGGGAGGCTTTGCTTCTGTTCTCGCAGAGGATGGAGTGCAGGCTCTCGATTTTTTTCAAAAGCAAACTTTCGATGCTGTAATTACTGATATCAACATGCCCAATATGGATGGACTGACTTTGATCGCTGAGTTGCGCAAGCTTAACGAAGAAATTCCAATCATGACGCTGACTACCGAGGCTGAGGATGAAATGAAACGCAAAGGTGCGGCTGCCGGCGCAAACGGCTGGATTGTCAAACCAATGGAACCAGAGCAACTCATAGATATCCTCAGACAAATTCTTTAAATTCAAAAGCCCTGGAGCACATGTGAAAATTCTTTTTGTAGATGATGAACCGGATCACGAAACTCTAATTCGTCAGTTTCTGAATGGCCTTCCTGAACTGGCCGGATGCGAACTCCTGTTTGCAAGCGATGGACAGCAAGCCCTGGAAACTATTCAGCGCGACGCGGAAGTTGAAGTCGTCGTGTCTGATATTAAAATGCCTCGCATGGACGGGCTTGCATTGCTAAGCCATATAACGGAGTCCCACAAAGGTGTGTGCAGCGTCATCATTTCGGCGTATGGAGATATGACGAATATTCGCACTGCAATGAATCAGGGTGCATTTGACTTTCTAATCAAACCAATCGATTTAAACGACCTGAGAATCACTGTAAATCGAGCCATTGAAAACATCAAACTGGCAAAAGCGGCCGCAAAGGAAAACGAACGCCTTCAGACTGAAATCATTGAAACGCAGAAAGAAATAATCTACAAGTTAAGTGAACTAGTCGAGATGCGCTCACAAGAAACGGGTAACCATGTGCGTCGTGTTTCGGAATACTGCAGGTTACTGGCCCTGTATAAAGGCATGTCGGTTGAAGAGGCGGACAAACTAAAGCTTGCAGCACCCATGCACGATATTGGCAAAGTTGCAATCCCGGATTCCATTTTGCACAAACGTGGCGCCCTAAACGCAGAAGAATGGGTCCTGATGCGAACCCACGCAGAAGTCGGCTTTAACCTGTTCAAGGATTCATCGCGGGAGTTCTTAAAGTGCGCAGCGATTATAGCGCATGAGCATCACGAAAAATTTGATGGATCCGGATATCCCCAGGGGCTTAGAGGAGAATCCATCCACATATACGCGCGCATCATGGCTGTAGCAGACGTGTTTGATGCACTTGGATCCAAACGCGCCTATAAGGAACCGTGGCCTATGCCGCGCATACTCGAACATATGCGTTCACAAAGAGGAATTCACTTTGATCCTGAGCTGGTAGACTTACTGGATAAGAATATAAACGAGATGGTGCGGGTGCGCCTGCGCTTTCCGGACTAACATGCAGACAGGGGTAATCATCGTCGACGATGAGCTGGACGTTAAGCCGCTCTTTGAACAGGCTCTGAGTGACCACGTCGAAAATTCAGAATACGATCTTGTATTCGCATCGAGTGCAGAGGCTGCCTGGAAGGCATTCCTTGATGATCCAAACCTGGGAGTAATTGTAACTGATCTAAAGATGCCGGGAACCTCCGGAATGGAGCTCCTTGAGAGGATCGTAGAAAAAACCCGGCTGGCCCGAGTAATTATCATGTCAGCATTCGGTGACATGGATAATATCCGCAAAGCAATGAATCTCGGTGCGCATGATTTTTTGATCAAACCGCTGGATCTGGAGGATTTGCGAATAACGGTCTTAAAAGCTGTGCGCGAATTCAACGCAGAAAAACAAAAGGAGCTGGCTTTTCAAATGCGCCTCAGGCAGGCACAAATGGGCGACTTAATATCAATCATAGCACATCAATGGAGACAACCGCTCAGTGCAATCACGATGGTTGCCGGAAGGCAACGTTTGCGAATTGCATCCGGCAATCTGACTGCAATAGAAATCGATGAAGCATTGCATGACGTTGAAATTCAGGCCAAATTCATGTCCGAAACCATTCGTGATTTTCGCGGACTCTATTCCAAAGATCAGCCCCCTGAAGCTTTTTCCATTGCAAAAGTGATCGGCCGCGCTGAAAAGCTAATGGAAACATTTCTAACCGGTGTGACGGTACAAAAAAAACTGAATGAATCCGGAGAGTTCGTTTCGTATCCAAATGATATACTACAAGTGCTGCTCGCATTGATTCAAAATTCAGTCGAAGAGTTCCTTCACAGGAAGATTCAAAATGCTGCTCTGACGATCAGTCTTGAGAGTTCAGACAGACAGTGTATGCTCACGTTCAGCGACAATGCAGGTGGAATAAAACACCAACATCTTAATGAAATATTTCTCCCCTCCGTTTCCAGTAAACTCGATGGAGGTGGCACGGGGATTGGACTTCATATGGCTAGATTGCTCATCGAAAATCGGTGTCAGGGCGAACTTACTGTTGAAAACGGACCCGAGGGAGCAATCTTCAAAATCTTGATTCCATCGCTCAAAGGAAAAAGCAATGTCCGCTGAAATCATCCACCGCCTGCCCTCGCTTTCCTGCCTTTATGTTGAGGACGATACGGAAGTTCGCAAGCAAGTCCATCTATTCTTGAAGGATTATTTTGACACAGTTCATCTTGCCGAGAACGGTAACGAAGGCCTGGCAAGCTTCAAGGCCAATGAGCCTGATTTGATAATAACTGATATTCGCATGCCGGGCTTAAGCGGCATAGAAATGATCAAGCAGATCAAACAAATAAACAAGAAGGCGCGTATAATTGTCACATCTGCATACGACGATTCCGAATTTCTGATTCCACTGATCGAGTCCGGCGTCGATCGATTTGTAATGAAGCCTCTTGCTGTGCAGGCCCTGCTGGATCAAATCATTCAGGTGGCTGGCCTTGTCCTTTCCGAACGCGATGAAGAAGAGAAAAATCGCACAGCAAGCGATCGTCTGCACTCGCAGATCGAATGGCTGATGTACAAAGACAATCGAATTCGCTTCAGTGACATTAGCAGCGAAGTCAATGCAATCTATAACCTCAAACGCTCACTCAATGAAGCTGCGGGATTTGGAGCGATGATTTCAATTGTGAATATGATTCGGTCTTTTGCCAAAGAAAAGGATGGAACGTACGTAGTTAAGAAAGACTTGATGGAACTGCTGTACGAGAACAACGGCTACTGTCTGCGCCTGGTTGAAGGGCTTGATAGAATCGAATCCATTCTAAAAGGGAAATTCAACCGAGAACCGATTGGCGTACGTCAATTGTTCGAGAAATTGATCGAACAGACTTCCGGGTTAGTGCCGTTCCTTGCAAAGAAAGGACGAGCCGTGCAGATCAGTGTACCTGAGACTACGCGGAAAGTGGAGGTCGATCTGCCTCAAATACTTCTGGCTGTGGAAGAGATGATTATCAATGCTTCAAAGTACGGCGAAGGTCATGACGTTGACATTTATGCAACTACAGGCTCAGGTTATCTTTCAATTCATGTAAGAAACACGAGCCCCAAAGAGGATCGCCTCAAGTTTCCCGATCACGCCGAGCGGCTGGTACTTGAACCGTTCTTCCGTCTTAGGCCTACAGTGGAAGGGTATTCAGAAGTGGAAAAACTTCCCATTGGACTGGGTCTTCCTATAGTAAACTACATTGCACAGAAGCACGGCGGATTCTTTAGCATAGCAAATGCACTGGATCACCTGAGACAACCAGCCGTGGATTGCGTTGTCGCAAGGCTGCAGTTGCCTGTTGTATGAATCGTTCCTACGCTATTCCCTGGCGCATTTGCGTCATTGAAGATGACGAGGGGTTAAATCATTTAATCTGCAGAAAGCTCAAGACGGCCGGGCTTGAAACTGTAGGCCTCCACCAGGCTCGGGAAGTGATGAGCTTTGAATTTGCTCCAAGCGATCTCTTGTTAATGGACTATGATCTAGGCGGCATGCTTGCCGGGGAACTCATAGATAAAGTAAAAGAGAAATATCCAGATCAGAATTTTGTCATCCTTACGGGTCGTGGCGATGAAAAAAGCGCCGTTGAGATGATGAAGAAGGGTGCGCGTGACTATCTGGTAAAGACGCCTGAAACAATCGATCTGCTCCCGGCGGCTATCGGACGTATACTACAAGAAGTTGATAAAGAATCCATGCTCCGGAATGCGCAGGATCGCCTCAAGCAACGTGAACATCAATTAGCCCAGGCTCAAAAGCTGGCAAACGTGGGAAGTTTTGAATGGTATATCAGTCGGGGTATGCTGGATTTGTCCCCGGAATTATACCGTATAATGGGATGGCAGGAAAACCAACCAATCCCAAGTCCTCGCCAGATCATCAAGCAAATTCATCCCGCAGATCGTAGGCTTGCAGTGCGCGAATCGATCGCGATCCTGCACGAGAATAGGCATATCTCGCTGAACTTCAGGATGACGTCTGCGTCTGGAATTCCAGGCTTATTCCGTCTGGAAGCGGAACGTCGGTCCGTGCAAACGGCCAGCAAAACTGAGGAGTTTGAGATACTTGGAATCTTGCATGATGTTTCTCAGCAGGTTGCAATCGAACATCAACTACTGCGCTACCAGGAACAATTGGAAACGCTAGTTCAGGAGCGCACACGTGAGCTGATCCTGCAGCGAGATCTGAATGAAGCCCTTATCCAGAGTACGCCGGATCCGTTATTCGCTTTTGATCGAAACCACAGGATCAATCGCTGCAACCCTTCCATGCGCAAGCTTCTGAAGGTCCCGGAGTCTGAAGTGGTCGGCCAACCAGTTCAGAACGTAATACCTGAACTTTATAGAGATGAAATCCAGCTTGCCCTGACCGAGGTGCTCGACGGCCAGAGCAGGACAATCCGCGCATTTCGTTTAAATCCGGCAGATCCGGCCGCACGCTTTTACGATGTTTTGATTTCTCCGCTGCATGGTGAACATAAGGATATCAACGGTGGCCTTGTGTTCCTTCACGACGTTACAGAGAGCAAGGCATACAGTGAATCCCTCAGGCGGAGTGAGGAAAGACTGCGAACCATTCTAGATACTATTCCAGTTCCAATGGCGGTGTTGCGCTCTGTCGATAGCGTAGCATTGTTTGTAAACCCGGCCTTCCAACCTCTATTAGCCACGGACGTAACTAAGATCATTGGTAAACCCGTGGCCTTGTTCTCGGATGATCTCGATGGTAGACTAATCAAACATGCCCTTGAAACAGAAGGCTACTTGTTTAATTATGAGACTCAAATCCCGCGTCCTGGCGGAGCACTCGTATGGACCCTTCTATCTGCCCAGCGCATCCTCCTTGAGAAGGACGAGGCCTGGCTTGTCAGCATGGTCGACATCACGGAGCGCAAGACTGCTGAAGGTCAGCTCAAACAAGCGCTCGAGAGTCTGCGCACCACGCAGAATCAACTGATTCACGCGGAAAAACTGGCATTCCTCGGTGGACTAACTGCGGGAATTGCCCACGAAATTAAGAATCCACTTAACTTTATAAATAACTTCTCCATCCTTTCCAGAGCCCTGGCCACAGACATTTCAACACTGTCCGCGCAAACAATCACGGCGGCGGTCACAGAAAAGTTGGTACCTATGACAGCAAGGCTCAAGGATAACCTTGAGATAATAACAAAACATGGTAAGCGCATTGATAGTATCATCCGCAACATGCTAATGCATTCGCGCGGCGAACCAGGAGACTTTCAGGAAGTCAAACTCAATGACCTTGTAGAAGAATCAGTTAACCTGGCGTATCATGGGATGCGCGCATCAGAGACAGATTTTAGTGCAAAAATCGAGCTGAATCTGGATGAGACTGTAGGTCGAGTCCAGGCAATCCCCCAGGATCTAGGACGTGTCATTGTAAATCTTGCAACCAATGGCTTCCAGGCAACCAACGAAAAGAAACGCAAAAGAGTTGGGAGTGACTACCTGCCAACGTTAACCGCCATTACAAAGCGAATCGGGAATGAAATCGAAATTCGAATTCGTGACAATGGTCTGGGAATTTCACAGCCTAACTTAACCCGATTGTTCACACCATTCTTCACCACAAAGCCAGCCGGCTCCGGAACCGGGCTTGGGCTTTCATTGAGTTATGAAACTGTAGTGAACGGTCATAATGGAAAGATTCGTGTAGAGTCAGTGGACGGGGACCACGCTGAATTCATAATTACGTTACCGGCCCGGGAGCAGAAGGAATAACCATGGATCCAATCAAACCTATTTCCATACTCGTTGTGGACGATGAAGTCGATGTTAGACAGATGTTTCTGCAGAGATATCAGAAGCACGTTGAAGCCGGCACGTATTCGTTTCATTTTGCAATCAATGGCCTTGAAGCACTTGAGAGAATAAAGGAATTTCCGGAAATCGGCGTTGTCCTTCTTGATCTGCGAATGCCGGAGCTCGACGGTTTTGGTTTCCTGGACCGCGCAAAAGACCTCAAGATTCAGCATAAGACAATTATCATGACGGCCTACGGCGATTCTATGAAGATTAGAAGTGCGATGAATCGCGGAGCATTTGATTTTCTTACCAAGCCCCTGGATTTTGAGGATCTGGATTCAACTCTTGCGCGCGCCGTACTCGATTCCATTTCAGAAGGCGAACGTCGTGAGCGTCTGGAACGATTAACTCGCGAAAAAGAGATTCTGCGAAGATACTTCAGCGACGACGTAGCCGAGAAGATAATGAAACTCGATAACAGAGATCGTATGATCGGCGAGAATCATCATGCAACAGTACTTTTCATGGACATTCGTAATTTCACGCAGATAAGTGAACGCCTTCCGCCGCTGCAGGTTGCGGAGTTTCTGAACCTACTTTATCCAGACATCATGGAATTGATCCTGGGACGTAGTGGTTCTGTAAATAAGTTGATCGGCGATGCAATCGTTGCTACCTTTGGTGTCCCGTTTCGAACCGATAAAGACGCATTGCATGCGCTCGAGGCTGCAATTGCGATTCGTGACTATGTAGTTCGATTCAATGGCCTCAAACCAGATTTTCTGCGTGACTTTCCAATTCGCATAGGAATAGGTATTACAACCGGTCCAGTTTTTGCGGGCAATATTGGTTCCTTTCGAAGACTGGAGTATACTGTAATTGGGGATACCGTTAACACTGCAAGCAGGCTGCAAAACTTGACCAAGAAGGCAGAAGTGGATATTCTAATCGACGGAGCTACAATGCGGGAAGCGGGGTCACCACTGCAAACGCGTGAAATCCGTGTGCGGTCCATTCGCGGAAAAACGGAGAAGATTGATATTTACGCGTTGATGGGGATGCCATCGACTAGAACTGGCTTCACAAAGTTTTAGAAATACAAAATGAAAAATAGGCAGCTGACCATTCTGCTCGTCGAGGACAATCCTGATCATGCAGAAATGATTCGACGCACGCTTGAGGCTGGCGGAGCAACACAGAGGCTATTGCACGTGCCTGATGGCCAGGCAGCGGTGGACTATCTGTCGCGCGAAGCTCCTTACAATGATTCTGAGGCCTATCCGTTGCCGGATTTGCTTCTCCTCGATCTTAAACTACCAAAACTGAGCGGCCTCGAAGTTCTTGAATGGATGAAAACCAGACCAAAGCTCCGCGGGATTGCAACTGTAATTCTAACTACTTCAAGCGCAGAGGCAGATATGACAATGGCCTATAAGCTGGGAGCTATCAGTTACCTGGTTAAGCCGTTTGCAATTGAAGAATTTGCGAGATTGCTCGATGCATGCTCTCAGTACTGGCTTTCGTGGAATCGGTTCCCGGAATTAATCGATTAGCCGGGGGCGTTGCCTGAGGATTTTCAGACGGGGGTCTTGTTCCAGCCCAGCCAATATTCCCCAAGATCCTTCATGAGTTCCCGGAACTGACCAAAATCCGCTGGCTTTACAAGGTAGCTGTTTGCATGAAATCCGTACGCACGAGTGATATCATCTTCTGCCGCAGAAGTAGTTAGAATTACAACAGGTATGTTTTGGAGCGATGCTTTAGACTTAACCTGACGCAGCACTTCAAGTCCATCCACGCGCGGCAATCGCAGATCAAGCAGAATCAATGCTGGACCTGCATCATCGCCGATTGAATCAAAAAATTTTAGAGCAGCTTCGCCGTCCGTCAGATGGATGACCTTGCCGGTTGATTTGTTTTTTTCCAGGTGTCTAAGTACCAGCGTTGCGTGGTCCAGATTGTCTTCTACCAGAACGACTGTAGTTCTATCAAGGCTCATTGATTGTTCCCTGTCAAGGATGACGTACACATTAGACGCGGAGATCAATCCTTTTTCCCCAAAATCGCGGCGTTTAGCGTACCTTTTTTGATTGCGCAGACTTCAGATGAAGTCTACTCTGAAAACTTGCAGAATTTAAATGGGATGCCGGGCGCTCAGGCAAACACTGTTTCCAGGGGTGTGGTCACATCCATACTCATATGTACGTATGCAATTTGCGGTACAGCAATCGTTGCTATACAATTTTCAGAAGACCAAATAACAAAACGCATCCTTGACAACATACACTGGACTGTGTCATACATTGGTGCTGCAATGCTGGCCGCATACGGTGCATTCCACGCTCCTGCGCGGGTTCGGTCCGCGCGCATCTGCTTCGCATTTGCACTCAGCAGCTACACAATTGGACAAATTCTTTGGGACATTCAGGTTCTTATTGATTGGAATCCATTCCCTGGCCCGTCTGATATCTTCTTTCTTGGCCTTGGTGCTGGTTGCCTATTTGGACTCATTCTAACTTTTCGCAGCATTGAGATTCGAGAATCGCGCGATGTGCCACTCGATGCAGTTGCATTTGCAGTCACAGTCCTGGCATTCAGCCTGGCAGCATACCTTCCCCGCCGCGGGGACATGAGCAACTTGCAGCTGGCCGTGCTCATATTATATCCACTGGGGCTACTCAGTGCTGGCGCACTTGGGATTATTCTGCCACTGAGCATGCGTCTTCGACTCAATGTGCGCTGGCTTCTTCTTATTACGACCCTCGCCATTAATGGCTGGCTCTGGATGGAATGGAATATCAGAACCCTCGACAATACGCTCCAAGACGGTGCACTCTTTAATATTACATTTTCCATTATTGCGCCATTGCTTGGGCTCGGGGCAATGGTCTGGGATCCCATGGCGGCGTACGACAAGACGCTCGAACGCGCGTACGAAACTACACTTCGCATTCTTCCCTTGTTCCTGGTTGCATTCGCGGCCATTACGGCCGTACTGTGTTGGACAGTTCCCGGTCTCCTATTTTCCGTCCGGCTTACAATAACTGCAGCAGCCGCAATCGTCACATTACTTGCGATTCTACGCCAGAGCATCCTTTTGTCCGAACGCGACACATTGATTCTTAGCCAGGCCGCAGCGGCAGAAAATGAAAAGAAGTTCACCACGTTATTCGACAATGCAAGTGATGCAATTCTAATCATGAACGATCGTGTTTTTCTGGACTGCAACATTAGATGCCAGGCAATGTTTCGAGCCACGCGTGATCAACTGGTAAATCATTCTCCGGTGGATTTTTCACCAGAGGTGCAACCTGACGGAACTCCTTCCACGAAAAAAGCCATATCAAAAATAACCGCCGCAATCCAGGGACAGCCCCAGCTCTTTGAATGGAGGCACATGCGCGTAGACGGTGAGCTATTCGATGCAGAGGTAAGTCTTACAAGTCTGGAGATAGGAGGAGAAATTTTTCTCCAGGCTATCGTTCGTGACGTAACAGAACGGAGGCTTGTGGAACAACGACTGCAGGAAACGGCACAACGCCTGTCCCTTGCAACAGAAGCCGCGCGAATTGGAACATGGGACTGGAATTTTGAAACAGACGCGCTCATCTGGGATGAGGCAAGTCAAAGAATCTATGGTTTTTCCGGCGCAAATCCTGGATTCACAATGAAGGAATGGATTGGAGCCCTCGTTCCTGAAGACCAGCACGGAGTTCGCGAAGCCTTGCAGCAAGCCATTTCCAACAATGCGCCATATCATTCTGAGTTCAGGGCGCAAATGCCGGATGGTATGGTTAAGAATATAGAAGCGCGTGGGAAGCCCCTTTGCGATCCATCCGGTAAAGTCATACGACTGATTGGAGTCCAGCAGGATGTTTCAGCTGCGCGCGCCGCGGCCGATGAACGGGAACGGCTCATTCGGGAACTGGAAGCAAAGAATCAGGAACTGGAACGCTTCAACTATACGGCTTCGCACGATCTGAAGAGCCCCCTTGTCACAATCAAAGGTTTCCTTGGAATGCTTGAGCGCGACATCGCAGACAATGACACGGACAGCATAGCAGACGATATACGGCGAATCGGCTCGGCCACTGATAAAATGAATAACTTGCTCGATGACCTGCTCGCTCTGTCGCGCGCCGGGAGACAGGCAAATCCGCCCCGTCTCGTTCCTATGCGGCGAATTGTTGATGAGACACTGGAGATACTTGAAGGAGTACTCCGGGCCAAAAATGTTCAGTTAAACTACAGCGGTGAGTTTCCCATGGTATGGGTTGACGCGCAACGCCTCAAAACCGTCTGGCAGAATCTGGTGGAGAATGCTGTAAAGTACGGTCGTGCAAATGAAACCCCACGGCTGGAAATTGGCGCAAGACCGCATGCGGACGGCTATGCGTTCTTCGTAAAAGACAACGGGGTGGGCATTGATACGCGATATCATCATCGAATCTTTGAACAATTTCATAAACTCGATAGCGGTACGGAAGGATCCGGAATTGGCCTTTCTCTGGTTCAACGTATCATTGAGGCCCATCAAGGACGCGTGTGGGTTGAATCTGAAGGTCCAGGCCTGGGGTCTACATTCTGGTTCCTTGTCCCACGACCGCCCCTGGGGATTTGATTTTGATTTCAACGGAGGGCATCATCTTTCTTTTGCCCAATCTGTTTTCGATTGGCCTTGCAATACTCCTTCTTTTTAGAGTCCGCGACCTATTCGACCTGAACGGCAGACCCGCATTGATGTGGACGCTGGCTTTTGAGATCCTCTGGATGTCGGGTAACGTCTGCAAACTTGTTTCACAGGACATCTCGACAAAACTGTTTTGGGACAATTTTGAATTCCTTGCAACGTGCGCCTGGCCTATGTCAACTCTGGCATTCGCATTGCAATATTGCAGGCTAAGATTTCCAATCATACTCTGGGCGTTTCTATGGATCCTGCCCGGTTCAATTATGGCCCTGGCCATTGGAGATCACTGGCTGGGCTATCTCCATCCAAACGCCCATGTTGTAAACGGAACTCCTTTTGGCGCCCTGTATTACGACTTTCATCCTATTCTGCAAATAGCTTTTGCACAGATACTGCTACAGGTTGCGATTGCGGCCATTTTAATCGTCGCCCGGGTCTTCTTTTTGACGGCTAATCAACGTGTTCAGGCCCTTGTGCTCGCAGCTGGAATTGTTGTTCCGTTCCTCGGAAGTCTCTTCACCATTCTTGGGATTCAAATCACGGAACACAGGGACACATCTCACTGGTCGTTTGCAATTGGGAATTTTCTAATTTATGTGGCGCTTTCAAGATTTGATTTCGCCCGTGAGGTGCGCTTCTCTACTCTCTTCAACAATGCAAGTGACGCAATCTTCCTGATGAACGGCTCCGTCATCGTAGATTGCAACATCAAAAGCCAGGCAATGTTTAGCCGCAGTAAAGACGCTCTGGTTGGATCCTCGCTGGTTGCCTTATCGCCGGATGTCCAAGGACAGGGCATTCGGTCTGACACTGCCATGCATGAGCGAATTGAAGCCGCCTGCACAAACGAGCCACAGTTCTTTGGTTGGAGATTTGTTAGGTCAACGGGAGAAGTGTTTGAAACGGAGATTAGCCTCACGGCAATCAATGTCGGTGGCGATGTGTGTTTGCAAGCATTTGTCCGGGATATTACCGAAAGACAGCGGCAATCTGAACAACTTGAACTCTTCACGCGACTGGCATCTGACTATGTCTATTTTGCCGACCTAACCCAGACCCTTTTAGAGCCGCAGATCGTTGCCGGGTCGTTTGAGCGCGTAACGGGCTACACTCTGGAACAAATCCGCGACCTGGGAGGTTGGTTGCAAATCATTCATGAAGAGGATCGATCGGCGACAATGGCCGTAGTCGGGCCAATCATGCGCGGTGAAAAAATAACGAGCGAGTACCGCATTCGCAAACCAGGCGGTGAATTGCGCTGGCTACAGGATAAGATAATTCCAATACGCGGTCCGGAAGGTCAGGTAACCTCGCTCATGGGAGGTGTCCAGGACATCACGGAAAAAAAAGAGGCAGAAGCAAAACTGCGACAGAGCGAGGCGCGATTCAAAGTGGTCATGCAAAATGCGCAGGCAATTATTTTCGTCCTGAATCCGGATGGCATCTTCTTGCTCTCAGAGGGGCTGGCCTTAGAATCTATTGGCTTAGCGCCTGGTGAAGTCGTGGGTAAGTCTGCATTCGATCTATTCAAGGAGAATGATGCTGTAATCAATCAGATATCCAACGCGCTCAGCGGCAAAGAATCGCATGGTGTGACATCCGTTAATGGACGATTCTTTGAGACCGTCTATTCGCCGTTTCGCGATGAGAACGATTCCCTGGCCGGTGTGATTGGGGTTTCAACAGACATCAGCGAAAAGATTCTACAACAGGAAGAACTGCAACGGAAGAATGCAGAACTTGAACGATTCACTTACACAGTTTCGCATGACCTAAAGAGTCCCTTGATCACGATAAGAGGATTCGCCGGTAACATTCTAAGCGATCTTGAAGACGGAACTACAGAAAACATTAAGAGCGATCTGACGCGCATTCTGGTCGCTGCTGATAAAATGCGATCCCTGCTAGAAGATCTCCTTCACCTTTCGCGGATTGGCCGCAAAGTGAATCCTCCAACGATCGTGGATTTAGGGGAAGCCGTTCAGGAAGTGCTGGATTTGCTTGCCGGTCCAATTTCCCTCAAGCAAGTCCAGGTCTCAGTCGAACCTGACATGCCCCAGGTCTTCATGGATAAGAGGCGTCTAGTCGAGCTAATTCAAAACCTCCTTGAAAACGCGATCAAGTATATGGGTGACACAAGCTCTCCAAGAATCGAAATCCAAACAAAACTGGAAAAGGAATTTGTAACGCTCTCAGTCAAGGACAATGGAATGGGAATCGCGCCGGAGTATCAGGAACTTATATTTGGTCTTTTCAATAAGCTTAACATTGAATCAGAAGGAACGGGCATTGGACTGGCTCTCGTCAGGAGAATTGTAGAGTTGTATGGCGGCAGGATCACTGTGGAATCGGCCGGCGCTGGACTTGGTACCACATTCTATTGTACTTTACCGCGGCCCGTGCACTGACCTTTTCGACCATTCATGCTGACGTTCGAACACAGTTCACTTTTGAACACCACGCCCACAGTTTTGAAGGAACACAGTAGTCGAATAGCCGGAGTAAATCGTGAAATGTTTCCGATAGCCCGCATGACTGTTCCTGCCGAATACGCAAGCATGGATCTCTCGCAGGCACAACCTGGCAAAAAGTTGTTTAGAAGTTGGATTCTATTCCTTGGTTTTATCCCTATTGACTATGATGATATTACTTTCACAGACATATTCCCGGATGGTGGATTTCAGGAATCCTCGACTATGGCTACCAACCGCATCTGGAAACACAGACGAGCCATTGTCCTGGAACAATCTGGCACCCGGCTAACAGACCTGATCCAATATGAACCCAGGATCTACCTTCTGGGCCTACTAATGTTTCCAATATATCGCCTGACGTTTGCTCTTCGGCATTTTAACCTCAAGAGAATTTTCAAAACATCGCGATGAAATTTCGGCCGGAAATCCAGGGCCTTCGAGCTCTTGCAATACTCCTGGTATTGTTCTTTCATATCTGGCCAGAAATGCTTCCGGGCGGATTCGTCGGTGTGGATGTGTTTTTCGTTCTATCCGGTTTCCTGATAACTTCTATTCTCTTGCGTGAGGCTGATTCTGGCTCAATTGATCTGGCTGCTTTCTGGGCCAGACGGATTCGGCGTCTGCTTCCAGCGGCGACGGTCGTTCTACTGACGGTTTTTTCTGCTGCGCTGTTTCTGTTACCTACGTCGCATTTACAACGCACATGCGATCAGATTCTGGCTTCTGCCCTCTATATGCAGAATTGGATGCTTGCGGCTCAATCCACTAACTACCTGGCGCGCAGTGAGGTTCCAACGGCAGTTCAACATTTCTGGTCTCTTTCAATTGAAGAGCAGTTCTATTTCTTTTGGCCTGTCCTGGTTTTTATGGCCTGCAAATTTGCGGACAGAAATCAATCCCGCAGGATTTCCCACAGACTTACAGTTGGCGCTGTTTCTTCAGTCATCTTAATTCTGTCGTTTGGTGCTGCAGTTATGCGCACGTCGGTTGCAGATCCTTCTGCATACTTTACAACAACGACTCGGGCCTGGGAACTGGCGCTGGGAGCACTGTTTGCCACCATTCCAGCCATTCCCGGATGGTCTAAATCAATCGCTTCATGGACGGGTTTGATTGGAATCTGTGCAAGCTCTTACCTGGCGCGGGGTGAAACTCAGTTTCCTGGTTGGATTGCACTTGTGCCTACCCTCAGTACGGGCCTGGTACTTCTGGGCCAGGCCAGGCACTGGTCGCTTGCTCCGCTTTCATCAGCACCCGCCAGGTGGCTGGGTGATATTTCCTACGCGCTCTATCTCTGGCACTGGCCTGTTTTGATCTTCGTTCGGCCCCTGTTTGCACAATTTTATGGAACGTTAGACGGCATCTTCTGTCTGACAGTGTCTTTCGTACTTGCAATCTTCACACATATGGCGATCGAAAATCCTTTCCGCGCCAGACCCAATACAATGCCGCAGACGTGGCCTGCCTATCTGGCTGGCCTGATTCTAATCGCGCTCGTAGTTAATCCTGCAGTTGGCGTGAGCTACCATTTCCGCCAGATTTCAGTAACAAATATTCAACCGGAATTCAAGTTGAATGATCCTGATTATCCTGGCGCGACTATTCTGAACCCGGCAAGCGGGGCACATCCCCGGCCTGGCTTACCCGTTCGACCAGATCCGTCAACTGCGCGGAGCGATTGGCCACGTCTGTACAACGACGGATGTGATTTACGTCAATTAGCCGGTGCGCAATTCTGTGAGTATGGAAATCCTCAGAGTAACACAACCGTTATTCTCACCGGTGATTCCCATGCGGCCCAGTATCTGCCCGCGCTTGAGCTACTTGCTGCCTATCATGACTGGAATTTGCGTGTCCTTACCAGATCTGCCTGCTCTTTGAACGACACACCGGTGCGGCGCGGTGGAATCATTCTTGAGGATTGCGAAACCTGGAAAAAGCGGGCCACAGAACTCATACTGTCCAGCGACCCGGACATTGTTATAACGTCAGGCGGCCTTCCGGTAATATACAGCGAGGTCTACCAGTTGGCAGAAATTAGCGAACAGATAGCCGGGTATCGACGCGTCTGGCAGCAAATGATCGACCATTCAATTCCAATAACTGTCATTAGAGACAACCCCAGGCCAGGGCAGGATGTACCTGCCTGTGCGTCCACGTACCCTGGGGATCCGATCGCATGCAGCAAGACAAGAACCGACATTCTAGACCGATGGGAAGATCCAATTTCTATGGCTGCAAACGGCCTTTCTGGAGTCCAGCTACTCGACCTTTCCAATCAATTCTGCCAGGGCGAAAGTTGTCCGATCGTAATTGGAAATGTACTGGTTTACCGTGACGGAGATCATCTAACAGCCAGTTACGTGAAAACACTTGCTCCGGTCCTCGAGAAATCAATCCTGCAAACCTTGAACTCTGAATCCAGACCTCAGCACAAGGCAGCCAGGAGAAAAGCACCAATTCGCCAGGGCTGACGCGCACTGCAGCACGGTCACGCCAGCTCTGGCCTGGACCATTGGACTTGCTACCGCACCTCTTCCCCCGGATGATAGGTTGATTCCGTGCGGAGGTTTAGCTCTGCTGGAGTCCGCACAGTGGGCTTCAGCAGGCGCGACAGAAACATAGGCGCCTGATCGTTAAAATGCTTTGATTCTGGATGCGTCGAATTTCCAAATTGATGAATGGAGTAGGACTCCGTTTTTCCTGGCTTGAACCGGACGACAAGCACGTAGGAATCACCAGCAGCACCGACTAGATGACCGTCCTTTTCAACCGAATGGGCTGCATTCATTACATCGGGTCCCCCGTATAAAGGTGCATCCAGCAATCCATGACGCATACGCTGAAGTTGACCCAGCGGAACGTCGATTCGCCCAAAGTTCTTTTTTAAAAACGAAATCGCTTCGCGCAAAGCCTGGGTCTTGTCTGGAAGGGAGCCGCGCTCCATATCAGTTGTCTTCCAGATGGGCCTGTAGGTCAGAATAGCAAGCGACGCACCTGGGGAATCATCAGCCATTCCGTTCCAATTCTTGAGCAGACTCAATGCCTGCTCCTCTTCTGAATTCACGGGTTTAAATTCATTCAGCAAGGGATTGATCGCAAAACGGAACATTGGTCCGTCCTTTGAGTATGCGCGATCCCATTTCATGCGGAGAAAATCCTGGAACGAGAACTTGTTTGTATTTCCAAGTATCTCAATCGAACGCACGGCACGATTGGTCATACGATCTTCTATTCCAGCCGTTTCAGGAAACTTTCGCGCATCGGGATTTCCAGGGCCCTTAGTGGTTTTAAACGGAGTAGAGTTGCAATTCTGAATAAACCCGGAAGGCGGATTCTCCACCGTTGGGAGCTGTTCAAATGGCAAATATGAATCCCAGAGCGCGGCCGCCTTATCGCCGGGTAGGACCGTACGATAGTTGAATCCTGCGTTCCGTTTGGGCAACAGTGCGTTGTATATGTAGAATATGTTTTTTGAATCAGCGTATACTGTGTTGAACATGGGAAGCCCTTGCATATGCATTGCTTTTTTCCAGTCCGTCAGATTCTTTGCTTTGTTCATGCGATACCATTGCTCTGCCGCAAATATCATTCGATCGATCCCGGCCACTCTTACTGCATAGTAGTTTCCTCCTCCCTCAAGGACTGGCCCGTGAACGGATTCTAAAGTTTCTTTAGGAAATGGAACCACAAAAAATCCGGTGTCAATGCGAATTGGATCATTACGTTTAACCAGATCTTTCCAATCATTTTCAAAACGATATTGCCCAGGATGGGCTGCGTCCATTTCCAGTTTGTAAACGTCTACCAGGTCCGGATAATTTACTGTGTGGGCCCAGCCTAGATACTCGTTGTGTCCGTGTAGAATTGTGGGTGCGCCTGGAAACGTCCCGCCTGTCATGTTCCAGCCCTCTTCTGAAACGATTTGCGCTTCATACCAGGCTACAGGTCCTTCCCAGGGTTGATGAGAATTTACGTTTAGATAAACAGAGCCGTCTTCCGTGCGCGATCCAGCAAGCGCGTGCGAATTGGATCCGGTTGGCAGATCGTCTCGGGAATCTTTTGAAGCAACTGGATTGTCCAGGGGTTGGCCCACTTTGAGCTCGCTGCCGGAGGCGATTTTTTTCATGGCCGCATCCGCTCCCACGAAGAGAGGAATTTTGTGAATGAAGCCACGCGCAACGTCCTTGCCTTCTGCAGGAAAGAACCGACCATCTGCCTCGTCTGGATGTGTGCTTGCATAATAGTTTAGACCGGCAGCATATCCGTCGACCACTCCTCGGAATTCAGGACTTAATTTTTCATAATTTTCATCTGCACGTTCGCGAATGCGAAAGAGCCGTACGTAGTAATCGTTTATGATTGCTTCTTTTGAAAACACGAGCATGGCCAACTCTCCGCGTGCCGCAACCATGGCTCCTTGAATGAATTTAAAATCATCCTGACTGTGCGCATACGCAAGGCCAAACGCTGCATCTGCATCGCTCTTGCCGAATATGTGTGGCACACCCCATTCATCGCGGACAATGCGAACCCGCTTGGCCTGCTCTATCATCGCCGGTGTAGGCGGGCTAATCTGCCTGATTATGCGCTTGCGGACAAAATACCATCCATAAGCTACCAATAATATAGGAACTACAAACTTGAGAATGCGTAAAACGCGTTTGATAAACGTCATGACTGAAATAATTAGGAGTCCAAAGGATTGTCAACCCTTGCGTTTACCGGAGCAATGAGAATAACGTTTGCCAACGCAAGTGGGCCTGATAGAGCTTGCGCAGCCGGAGAAATCATATGAAGAAAACTGCAATCGTCCTGTCATTCCCTCTCATGTTTTTCGTTCAATGCGCCGGATTACCTATCCAATCCCCTTCCGGCAAAGACAGAGTAGTGCTGGCCGCCCAGGAAAGTAAATGCGCGCCGGAAAAGTCCTACGGACAATGGTCCCTTTTATTTGGGGCAATCCCGCTCAATCGCCCTGTAGTAGCATTTGCAAATCCGTCCAAGACCTACCGCATTACGGAGCACTCAAGCACCTTTGATATATTCGTCGATGTTCTCGGGGGATCGTTCACTACTCTCACCAGGCGCACAATTACGGTGAATGCCTGCGAAGAATCGTTTGCCCTGGCATCACAAGAACAACTCGATGCGCAGCAACTAAAGCAAACCCAGAGTGCCCTTGACGAATATCTGACACAGCCTTCCGGCATTACAAATGAACCTATCTTCATAATGAAGGGTGGTGAAACCAGGCGCGGTAGGATTCTAGAAATCTCTGATTCACAAATTACAATCATGGAACGCAAGAAATCGGACAAGATTGAAATCACAACGGCTGATTCTGAAAAACGAGTTGCAAAGATCCTGATGCGGGATGGATCAACTGTAGTCGGGGAAGTTCTGGATCAAACGCCCATCGTAATTACCATTAAATCAGACAAGGGTAACGTTCAGCTTGCCAAGAGCAAAATCCGCCGTATCTCATATACCACTGTGGCAGACCTCAAAAAGGAAGCAAAGGAATCCAAACAGGAGACCCTGGAGCAGGCCACCCTGGACAGACGTGAAGTTCAGCGGATTATTCTGGCTGCGGAGCTTGCAAAATAAGCAAATAATTGTTGTAAATTACTTATTAATACGTCTTATCTTCACGGAGGTTCCTATGTCTCGTTTAAATGCAATCCTTGTGCTGACTCTGTCGATATCTGCCCTGGTGAATTGCCCGGCTACAGTGCCTGAGCTAAACAGGAGCGTCTTCAACAATGCCCTTGGCCTGGAATCGGAAGATGTGGACATGTTGCCAACGGTAGCTGCTCTGGCTGCGGCGGGCAGCGGGGGCGTAAGCGGACCGCAAATCCAGGTTAGTCCCAGTTCCGTGGATTACGGCAATCAGGGATGCGGCGGCGGCAACATCATTGCGACTATCACGCTTCAGAATATTGGCACACAGCCATTGATCCTGGCAACCCCGTTTGGATTTTCCGGTAGCAGCCAGATCGTCGTTGGCCTGCCCGGATTATCTACGATTCAGCCGGGTAGCAGTACTACTTTCACCATTACATTTAATACAAGCGGAGGTGCCTCCGGTGTGAAGAATGGCACGGTCACGATCACCAGCAACTCTACGAATGGTTCATTCACTATTTCAGTGACTGCAAATCAGACTGGTTCCTGCTAACTGGAATCAGGGGCGCCCAGCGGGCCTTTTATGGGACCCTTGATTCGGTCAAGATTTCTACGGGAAATAAAGGATTCGTCCATTCTGCCAATCAAAGACGTACATATGTCCACTGGGATCAAGCAGCGTGCTTGCAGGTGAATTCAAACTTGTCGCAGAGACGCCTCCATTGTTCGCGGAGCCGGAAGTGAAATCGGGCTGACCGTAAACGCGGGTTGCCGTTGTGCTTCCAGAGGGAAAGAATAGTACGCGATGATTGCCAATATCGGTAACATAGAGATTCCCGGACGAATCGAGCGCCACGCCAAAGACGCCACTAAGCGAAGTTGAGGAAATGCCCCCATTGTTGGGTGCATTGGATGTGAAATTCGGTTGGCCATACACCCTTGTGGCTGTTGTGCTACCAGCCGGGAAGAATAGCACACGATTGTTCGCATTATCACCCACGTAGAGATTCCCAACAGAATCCAGGGTTATCGGAATCGGAGTATTAAGGCTATTCGCAGAAATCCCACCATTGTTGTTGCCGCTCGATACTAAATCTGGCTGACCATAGACCCTCGTAGCTGTAACGGAACCTGTGGGATAAAATAAGACACGCGCGTTGAACTCATCAACAACGTATAGATTATCCGCAGAGTCCAGGACCAGGGCAGGTGCACCGTTCAATGAACTGGCGGAAACTCCTCCGTTGTTAGCCGTATTGGATGTGAAATTAGGTTGGCCGTAGACGCGTGTCGCGGTTGTGCTACCGGCCGGGAAGAATAGCACGCGCAAATTACCGTGATCTCCAACATACAAGTTCCCTGCGCTATCAACCGCTATAGCCCTGGGATTATTTAGACTCGTTGCTGTAATCCCTCCGTTGTTGGCCCCGGCCGAGGTGAAGTTGGGCTGGCCATAGACTCGAGTTGCTGTGGTGCTTCCAGCTGGAAAATAGAGTACCCGGTGGTTCATCGTATCTCCAACGTACAAATTTCCCGATGAATCAAACGCTCCACCAAACGGTGTCCCTAACGTGGAGGCTGAAATTCCGCCATTGTTCGGAGTGCTTGCCGTCATGTTGGGTTGTCCGTAGACGATTGTAGCCGCGTTTGCCCTGGTGGATTGTACTACCTGACGCACGGTGTAACCGTTTGCATTTTGTGAAACGACGATGACTTTGTAGACCACCCCGGTAGTCAGGCCAGTAAACTGATATCCCCCGGTAGAAACGTTAATTGGACCTTGTATGAAGTTCGAGACGACCGCACCGTTTACAATTATGGTTCCGCTCAGCCCCACATAAGCTTGGACCGTCGGTGCTGGATTCCCGGCCACCGAAAACGTTGGCTGGTCAAGAGTGACTGACGTAGCATCATAATTAGAAAGGACAAGGCTATTCAGTACCGGCGCAATACCGGCTGTGCTTTGAGCGATCTGTTTCACCGCATAACCGCCGCTATTCTCCGCAACAACGATGATCCGATAGGCAGTGTTGCTTAGCAGACTTGAGAATTGATGCCCACCTGACGCCACATCGATCGGACCGAGTACACTTGAACTCACAACAGAACCATTCAATGATATCGTACCATCAAGGCCTAGGTATGCTTTTACCGTCGGCGCAGGATTCCCTGCCGTGGAGAAAGTTGGTTGCGAAAGCGTAATTGATACCGAATCCGAAGCAGAAATCGCAAGGCTATTTAGTACCGGGGCAATGCCAGTCGTACTTTGCGCGATCTGTTGCGTGTAATAGCCCACAGAATTCGCTGCCACAACTATGATTCTATAATTCGAACTGTTGGTCAAAGAGCCAAACTGGTATCCGCCGCTTGAGACATCGATTGGCCCCTGGAGGGAATTGCTGACCGTGGAACCACTGATCGAAATTGTTCCGTCGAACCCAATGTAGGCGCTTACAGTTGCAGTTGGATTTCCAGCAGTTGCAAACGTCGGCTGGGAAAGCGTGATTGCACTGGACGTAGCGCCTGAAACAGCAAGGGCATTCAACACCGGAGATACGCCAGCCGTACTCTGGACAATCTGTTGCGTGTAATAGCCCGCAGAATTCTGAGCAACTACAATGATCCGATAGCTCGTATTCGAGCTCAGTGAAGCAAACTGATGGCCACCACTGGACACGCTGATTGGCCCCTGAACTGAATTGCTAACCGTGGAACCGCTAATCGAAATGGTTCCGTCCAGACCAATAAAAGCATTCACGGTTGGAGCAGGATTCCCCGCCGTCGAAAAGGTTGGTTGTGCCAGTGTAATTGAAACCGAATCGGATGTTGTGATACTCAGACTGTTCATGACGGGCGCCACTGCGGCCGTGCTTTGAACGATTTGCTGCGTCGAATAGCCTGCGGAATTCTGGGAGACTACAATAATGCGATAACTCGTATTAGAGGTGAGCGATCCAAACTGGTATCCACCAGTTGCAACGTTGATGGGGCCAGCCACCGAATTACTCACTGTTGAACCAGTAATCGAAATCGTGCCATTCACACCAATGTATGCCTGGACTGTGGGCGTTGGATTTCCACTCGTGGAAAAAGTTGGCTGAGCGAGCGTAATCGAACTGGAATCAGAAGCACTGACACTGAGCGAACTCAAAACCGGTGCAATGGCTGGCTGAACTGATAGCCACTGCTTGCCACGTTCACCGGCCCTTCTACTTCACCGCTCACGTTTGATCCGGTGACTGAGATCGTACCGTTCAGGCCGATGTATGCTCGCACTGTTGGCGCAGGATTCCCAGCGGTTGCGAAGGTTGGTTGTGACACGCTGATCGAACCGGAATCGGATGCAGAGATTGCAATTGAATTCAGAACGGGCGCAATTCCAGCAGTGCTCTGTGCAATCTGTTGCACGGAGTAGCCATGGATATTTGATGCCACTACAATGATTCTGTAGCTTGCATTCGCACCCAGACCTGAAAACACTTTGCCCGCAGCGGACACATCAAATGGCCCGGATGTGGAATTACTCACTGTGGAACCTGTTACTGAAATGGTTCCGTTCACCCCAATGTATGCGTTAACCGTCGGCAACGGATTTCCGGCGGTTGAAAAGGTAGGCTGTGTAAGCGTAATTGAGCTCGATGTAGATGATGAGATCGTAAGATTATTTAATACAGGAGCGAGTGTGCCCGTGCTCTGGACGATTTGCTGCACGGAATAGCCGGATGGATTTTCAGCGACTACAACTATCCTGTAGACCGTAGCCATTGTAAGCCCTGTAAATGCGTACCCGCCTGTTGTTACGTCGACCGGTCCCTCCACAACATTCTGCAGGCTTGCACCGGAAACAGTTAGATTGGAATCAAGGCCCACGTATGCCTTGAGCGTTGCCGCAGGGCTGCCTGAATTCGAAAGCGTTGGTGCTGCGAGAGTGATGCTTGATGGAGTGGATCCTGAAATAGAAAGGGGGTTAAGTGACGGCCCGTTTGAATTGGAATTCCCACCAAGAGCGAGCAAGAGCAACCATGAGGACGATCCACCGGGCGAATGGCCCACGCAACTCACCAGTGTGAGTAGAAACATCGCTAGCAAAACTCTTTTCATTTAACACCATGTTCCAAGCGTCGGAAAGAAAGCGTCAAGATCTATCGCAGAACGATACACAATCGGAAGCTACCTGCTTCCGGGTAATCCGCCCGAAGCACTCAGTCTAAAACCGATTGCCCGTGGCGGCATTTTTGAGAAACCTGGCGCATGAGTAAAACGCGCCTGGAAGCATTCAGTGATGCTGTAATTGCAATCGTCCTTACAATCATGGTCCTTGAATTGAAGGTGCCTCATGGCTCTGACCTTGGTTCACTTGTGCCGCTGCTTCCAGTCATGCTCAGCTACGTTCTAAGCTTTGTTCACATTGGCATTTACTGGAACAATCATCATCACATGCTCCATCTTGCAAAGAAGGTCAATGGGGCCGTCCTCTGGGCTAACATGCATCTGCTATTCTGGCTATCGCTGGTTCCGTTCGTAACGGGATGGATGGGTGAGAATCATTTTGAAACCATTCCAGTGGCGGGCTACGGCGTTGTAATGCTCATGGCTGGTGTTGCGTATTACATCCTTGCGCGAATTCTAGTCTCACATCATGGAAAGGATTCAGACCTGGCACGCGCATTTGGAAAAGATTTCAAGGGAATCATTTCAGTTATGCTATATACGGTGGCAATCTTAGTTTCTGTGCTTAATCCCTGGATTTCAATCACACTCTACGTAGTAGTTGCAATCACGTGGTTTATTCCAGACAGGCGAGCGGAAAGGGTTTTGAACGAACGAAACGGCTAATCGTAGTGCCTGGACTCCAGCGCCTGGATCTTGCTATCTTAACTCAGACCAGCTACAATCTTCTCTGATTCTATCCAGAGCTTTTCAGCCAGCGCAGCATCGTAGGATACTGGGCTGGATTTTGCAACATTGCAATCCGCAAAATACTCACCAGAAACGGTTAACGTCTGATTTGTGGCCACATAGCACTGTGTGGCTGCACCCTGCCCTATAGACTTGAGTATGAGTGGAGAAATTACGGCCATGGCCCCACGCGCAACGGCAGGAATACTCCTACTTAGATTGGTCACGATCACGCCCGGATGCAGAGCATTTGCAGTCTTCTTTGTGCCGGCAAATCGTCTGGCCAGAGCCCGCGCAAAGAGCAGGTTTGCAAGTTTTGACTGACCATAAGCCTTCCAGGCATCGTATCCCTTAGCGCCCGAGAGATTGTCGAATTCAATACCGGTTTTTGGTGCCGACTCATGCAGGGCGCTGCTTAGAACTACAACGCGACCATCGTCAGTTAGTCGATCCAGCAAACCTGTCACCAGAATAAAATGGCCTATGTGATTTGTAAAAAATTGCAATTCATAGCCAAAAGCTGTCTGGAGCCTGGGCAAGGCCATGATTCCCGCATTGCAAATAATACCATCCAGACGAGTTCCATCGCGCTTAATCGCTTCGATACAACCCCGAACTGATGCAGGATTGGACAACTCACATTCAACGGGTGTAACCGAACCAAGGTTGGCTGTAGCTTCCCGGGCTTTTTCAATTGTACGTGCCGCCGCCAGAATGCGTGCACCTCGCATAGCCAGTACGCGCACTGTTTCCAGACCAAGACCGGACGTTGAGCCCGTGACTAGATAGGTCTTCCCGTTTAAACTGAGCCCCTGTGTCACCTCCTCTGCTGTGGTGTTATATCCAAATCCGTTCTTTCCTTTTCCCCTCAGCATTCCTACAATCGACATACATCCACCTTGAGCTATCCGCTACCGCAACTTAGCATGCTCCGTAGCTAGCGGCGAGAATAAAATAGAATCTGAACTGCCTGTCTGGGTATTTGTTGTTTCGAACGTTATACGATGCAATTCTACCTGTGCAGCTTGACGGGCTCCGGAGCCAGTAAAGTTTTGCTGAAATGCTAAATCCTCTGGCCTCTCCTGCTCCCTGGTCGCTTGTTGCCTCCGGATACAAAAAGTCTACGCAGCAGTTCCTTGAAGCCTATTCCAGGAAAGTTATAGAATTATTAAAACCTGGCCGGGCTGACTCAGTCCTGGATGTCGCCACTGGGCCTGGAACCCTTGCCATTCCGCTTTCAGGACTGGTAAGGGAGATTCGTGCAATTGATTTTTCGGACAGAATGATTGAAGAGCTTCACGCGAGCATCGAACAAATGAATATCCAAAACATTCTTCCGTCTGTAATGGATGGCCAGGAGTTAAAGTTTGATGAAAATCAGTTCGATATGGCATTCTCTATGTTCGGGCTAATGTTCTTTCCGGATAAAATCAAAGGGATGCGTGAGATCCATCGAGTATTGAAGCCAGGGAAATTCGTGGCGATTTCGAGCTGGGGTCCAATCTCTGCCTCGCCTATGATGCAGTTAATGTTTGGAGCAATTCGCGCCGCGATCCCTGAAACACCTCCTGCGGTCCCGAATCCAACAAGCCTCGAGAATCCGGACTATTTTAAAGAGCAACTAACGTTGGCGGGATTCGTTGAAATCGAAGTAATTCCGTTTGCGCCGCCGTTCACCATAAAAGATGTAACTGAATTTTTTGATACTATGGTAGAAGGTTCCGCGCCTATTCAACTCATGCGCAGCAAGATGACGCCAGAGGTTTGGAAAGAAAAAAGTCAGATCATGTTCAATTACATCCGCGATCAGCTGAAAACCTTACCTGTAAGTGTTTCCTCGCAGGCAAATCTCGCAATAGCCAGAAAGCCTGCTTGAAATCAGGTGCCTCATCCATGGATGAGGCCTGGCAGTCTGGAAAGACATCCAGACAGCTTTGGGTGCTACTATAGCTCCCACGTTGCCGCTGGATTTTGTTCAAAAGAATTAATCTTTAAGCTCTACAACTACTGCTGCAGCCGCAGAACGCTTGATCGATGTGATCCCTTTCTTGCAAGCAGCGAGCGATTCATACGCTTCACCTGAAGCGATTACTTCACCGTTTGATGCTTTGAGTCTGAAGCGATGCTTACCCGCTTTGTCTTTGTAAATTTCAAATTTTGCTGCCATATATTCTCCCTACTGGCGTTGAGCGAAGACAACCAGGCGCTTCATGTCAAGCGTTTCATGCAACTACTTGCATGAGTTTACAAATCAATGATGTCCGGCTTTGTAAAGATTGAATGTTGCGAGAGCCTGCCCCTGGTGATGCGGCTCATGCCAGAGCATAATCTGGAATATTCTGCGATTATCAAATGGAACTTCAGCCGCAGGCTTTGCGTCGAGTTTTGATAGATCAAAATCCATTATCGATTTCTCAAGAGCGGCCCTTGTATCTTTCAAATATTTGCGCACTTCAGCCATTTTTGGAACGGAATCCCCGGCGGGCTTACCACTTTCAAACTCTTTGATCCAGGTTTCTGAAACAGCTGTTCCATTGTGCAGCAACTTGTTTGCAAACCGATCTTCCGTCGCAGCCAAATGCATGATCTGCCAGCCAATCGGCGCGCGTCCTGGGCCAGCTCGCCAGGTCAGGACCTGATCGGCCTTTCCTGTCTTCTCCATTTCATCCAGCATCTTGTCTGTTGAGCCGCGAGCAAAGTTGAGCTGGGCTATCACCACACTCTTGAAATCGGGGGAATTGCTGCAGCCTACAAGGCCAACAATCGCTAAAACTAAAATTAGTCGTATGTTTTTCATTTATCCAGAGGAAATGCAAACGCCAGGCCGGAAACAAAAAACCAGCGAACAAACACCTCAACGAAATTCCTCCGTGGAGCTGACAGACTTTTAGATTGCAGTTTGAAGAGCCGCTCTGCACAGAAGACAATGCTCTTTCGTGCCTTCCTTTGCGCCCTTCTGCTGGTCACGGCTTGCACTCATACACGAAAGCCGGTGACAGTCTTTGCCGCATCAAGCTTGAAGGATGTAATTGCCGACATTGCAGATACGTGGGATGACGGATCTGGCCCTGGCGCAGGGCTTCGATTTGATTCATCCTCAACGCTGGCTCGGCAAATTGAATCAGCCGTGGAAGCTCATGTGTTCATCTCTGCGGCACCGGAATGGATGGACAAGGTCAAGCCAATTGAACAGTACAATTGGTTATCCAATCGTCTGGTCTGCGTAGTTGCAAAGGAAAGTCCTGACATTGATATTAAGAAACTTGAAAGTCTTGCCATTGGCAATGAGCAGGTTCCTGCAGGCAAGTATGCCCGCGCTGCATTGAAACGGCTGGGGATTCCAATTCCCGCCAGAACCATCTACGGATCCAACGTTCGCGATGTGCTTTCAAAAGTTACACAGGGTGGCGCAACCGCCGGAATCGTTTATGCAACCGATGCGGCAAGCGAGCCTGGAGTTCGTATAATTTTCCTTTTTCCCGAGGACAGCCATCCAAAAATCGTGTATTCAGTTGGATTGCTCAAGCCAGAAGGAAGAGCATTCTACATGCATCTGCAAAACGAATCTGCAATGCAAAAGGCCCTCAAGCGTGGATTCATAAAATTCAGTGAATAGCGTAGAAATCTCAATATCAGTAGGATTTACAGCTACGTTGCTTAGCCTGGT
>JAIOPQ010000052.1 GCA_021413825.1 Spirochaetia bacterium
CTTCTCCTGTGCATAGTCGCCAGAAAAGGCAGCCCCGGCGGTAAAGAGCCCAGGATTTTCAAGTGCAACTAACGCTACTCCGCGTCCACCAGTGGACAATCCCAGAATAAAATTGTACTGCCCAGGGATCAGGAGCGCATAACGTTGCTGCAGCTCCGGAATGAGTTTGGTTTTGATGAACTCGCCACCGGGAATTGGATTCCATCTGATCTGTGTTTCAGGGTAGTAAGCCGACTCGTATAGAGTTTTCAGCATTTCAGGAAGAACCAGGATTAGTCCCTGATCGGCTGCGAACTTCTCAAGTCTGGAATTCTTTCTCCAGCTCTCTTTAGGGAAATTCCAGCCAGGCAGAACCAGCAGCGTCCCCCTTGGATTTGCAGGAACGACCAGATCACAGGGAACCCCGGCTATTTCAATTGAATGCGCTCCGGCTTCTGGGGGTTTCAAAGCGGGGCGCGAGGCCACTCCTGAACAGGAGACAAGTAACAGCATAATCAGGACCATAGCAGGGGAGTTCAGCATTTTTTGCATTGTCGCACGGTGGCATGATTACAAGCAAAATGTCAATTCTTACAGGGAAATCAGCGAGGTCTGGAAGGGCCTGTTACGCCAGTCTTACAGAGCAACTTTCTGGCCTGCGCGAGCGATTCGTTTGTCCCAACAATAGCAAGTATGTCACCTGATTGCAGTTCCTCATGCGCAATGTCTTCTACTAGACCCTGGCCGTCCCGGTGAATGGCAAGCACGCTTGCACCCGTTACGCCGCGAAGATTGAGACTTGCCAGGGTTTTCCCAACGGCAATATCATTGGCCGACAGAACGATTCGCGTGGGTGCGCCAAGTCCAGGGAGAAATTCCATCTCTGCTGGACGATGGCCGTCTACGTTCTGCGCCTGCTTAGCCAGAACTTCGAGGAGCATTTCCGAACCGGCTTGAACGTGACCCTGGAAATTTGCAGCACTGCGCCAGAATACCACGCCGAAGATCACAAGCAATAGGATCATAATTGCGATTGCAGGCACACCTGGCAGGAACGGCTGGGTTAGCGCAACGATGGGAAGACCTACAAGTAGAAGCAATACAAGCTGCAGTGCTACCTGGAATACTCGTCTGGGAGCTGCAGCCAGATCGAGCTTTCCGCTTTCGCTTTCGGGAAATACCTGTGTTGAAAGTGAAACTCCAAGGCTACGTCCAACTCGGAAAATTCCGATCAGAAAAGGCGAGGCTACGAGTGCGGCCGCGGAAAGTGCGATATAGGGAGAGGCTGGAAGTCCAAGCTGAGTTGCAATCCAGCCGGGTAAAACATTCATCAAGCGTGCAGCGATAATGATAATGCCAATCAAGAATGCCAGGTCGATCAACATCCATCTAACAAGCTGTTTGGTGCGAACAGACTTCTGGACTTCCTGTTGCTTGAGCCCTTCAACCCAGCTACCGTATAGGGTAGCAAACGTTTGAATTGGAGCCGGCAGTTTGCGATCCACCAGGTTTGCAAAAGGACCGGATGCGCGAATCAGCCAGGGCGTGCTGAGCGTTGTAATAGCTGAAACGGCCACGGCAATTGGATAAAGAAAATGTCCCGTAGCGTTCAAAGCGATTCCAAGCGCCGCAATTATGAAAGAAAATTCACCAATTTGTGCCAGGCTCATCCCGGTTTGCACAGAAGCACGGGTTCCGTTGCCCGTTAGAAAGGCACCTATAAATACGCTGAGGATCTTACCTGCTATAACCACTACGGTGAAAATGAACACTGCAACCCAGTGCATTTGAACCAGTGCTGGATCAATCAGCATACCCACAGAAACAAAGAATACAGCGGCAAACATGTCGCGCACAGGGGCTATCAGATGTTCAATTTTTTCTGTCTGACCGGATTCAGAAACCAGAACACCTGCGATAAAGGCACCGAGCGCAACGGAATAGCCCATTTCAAGAGCCAGCAATGCTATTCCAAAACAGATTCCGATTGTAGCCACGAGTGTCGTTTCATCGCGCTTGAGTCGAATCACAAAACGCATTGCCCTGGGAATTACTAGAAGGCCTACAACGACCAGTGCGATTAGAAAACCCAGTAGTTTTGCCGTGGAAACAATCAAAGTCTTCGCTTCCAGATCTCCGCCCGAGGCAACAGCGGTTAGGATCGCCATGAGTAAAATCGCAATTATGTCCTCTACGACTAGAACACCGACTACCAGTTCGCGCAGTCGCCCTTTGACTTTCTGTTCATCAAAGGCTTTGGCAATAATGGTAGTACTTGAGATTGAAATAATAGCACCCATGAAGATGCTTTCCATTACAGTCCAGCCAAGAAGTTGGCCGATTGCAAAGCCAAGCCAGAGCATCACGCTGCACTGAACGATAGCCGTTATCCCGGCCGACGGTCCCACTGAAATGAGCTTTCGCAGACTGAATTCAAGTCCAAGCGAAAACATGAGTAAAATTACACCCAGCTCAGAAAGGGTCTGGACGATGGCAGGATCTGCGACCAGGGGAATGGGAACATGCGGCCCAACCAGTAACCCGGCCAGCATATAGCCGAGAACGACAGGTTGTCTGAGTCTCTGGAAGATTACGGTGGTGATCGCAGCGACGCATAGAACGATCGTTAAAGCTAGAAGAAAATCATGTGCCTGCATTCGTAATTAAATAGTCCTTTTGCCCTAGTTTCCCGGTCTTCTATGATAGCCTCTGAATCCAGGATTGACTGTCATTATTTTTTATCGTAGACCAATGAACGCCACAGTGTGAAATCTACAAGTTAAGATGTTCCGTTATCTGTTCTACACGTTCATTTTTCTGGCTGGATTCAACCAGTTATTTGCTCAACCCCGTATCTTGGACCTGCACGAAGCAGCTGAACGAGTTGAGATGTCTTCCTTTGTAGATATTCTCGAAGATCCCCAGGCAACTCTGGAAATTGAAAACGTTATTTCATCGGAGTATGCCGCGACAGTTGTTCCGGAGCCTGGCCAGAAGAGTATTGACGTCATGCGCAAGCTCAAGTCGCAGAACAAGCGAGCGTTCGTTGAAAACAACATGCGCAGACCCAATTTTGGATTTTCAAATTCCGCATACTGGTTGCGAATCAAGATGCGTAATTCTAAGGTCCAGAGCCCAACTGAACGCCAATGGTTAATCGAAGCGGGCTATCCATCCCTGGATTTTATCTATGTATATGTTCCAGACGAGCAGGGCGGTTATACAAAATTTGAAGGCGGAGATAAGTATCCGTTCAACCTGCGCCAGTTTAACTTTCGTAATCCTGTATTTCGCGTTCCTCATTTCACCGGGGAGAAGGTAATCTACATTCGCATCCAGACAAGTGGAACTGCAGATCTGCCACTCACTCTCTACTCTTACAGCGGCTTTACCAGTCGGGCTGTTAACGAGCAGTACGGATATGGGCTTTACTTTGGCATCATGATTGCCATGGTTCTCTACAACCTTTTCATTTTTGTTTCAACACGAGATACCGGATACATTCATTACGTGGGCTTTATATTTTGTAACACGCTCTTCCAGATGAATCTTCGTGGATATGCATTTCAATACCTCTGGCCAGATAACATCTGGTGGGCTCATCAGTCGGCTGGATTCTTCCTTGGAATGTTTGCAGCATTTGGCACCCAATTCACCAGGCATTTCTTAAATACAAGAGAGATCGCTCCTATTCTTGATAAGATACTCCTGGGATTGCTTGTACTGGAAGTTGCAATCGCTGGCGCCTCCCTTCTGGGCTTCAGTCACGAGTTCATGTCGAGGGCCATGGTAATCGGCGGTGGCTCATTTGCAATCCTTGCAGCTATAACAGGCTACCGGTGCTTCTTTAAGGGGTATCGCCCTGCGCGGTATTTCAATATCGCATTTACAATCTACTTTGCAGCCGGAGTGCTGCAGGTACTGGTCAGATCTTCTGTAGTACCGTTTACCTTTTTCACAGAGCAGGCGGAGCAAATGGGTTTCGCCATTCAGGTGATCCTCCTCTCGCTTGGTCTTGCAGATAGAATCAATATAATGAAGCGCGAGAAAGAAATTGCCCAGGCAGAAATGCTCGAGTCAAGGCGCGTAATGGTTCAATCATTCTCGCGTTTTGTTCCACGGCAATTCCTTACATTGCTTGGAAGAGAGAGCATTGTTGACGTTGGACTGGGCGATTCGGTAGAAAAGGATTTCACAGTACTCTTTACGGACATCCGCAGCTTCACTTCGCTTTCAGAGAAAATGACGGCTGAGGAGAATTTCAGATTCTTGAATTCGTTCCTAAAACGAATGGGACCTGTCATTCACAAGAATAATGGATTCATAGATAAGTTCATGGGCGATGCGATTATGGCACTCTTTCCGGAATCGCCGCAACAGGCGCTGGAAGCTGCAATCGACATGCGCCGCGAACTCGATGGATACAATCGTCATCGCCTGAACGAAGGTCGTGAAGAGATTAACATTGGAATTGGTTTGCATACAGGCCATTTGATGCTTGGAACTGTAGGTTCAGAAGCCAGGCTGGATACAACCGTGATCGGGGATACTGTAAACCTGGCGAGTCGACTTGAATCGCTTACCAAAACATTCCGGATTCCAATTCTTGTGTCTCAGGCCGTGTACGGTCGTCTGCCGCAGGGGCACGTATTCAAACTCAGGGAAATTGATACAGTTCGCGTGAAGGGCAGAAGTGAGCCCGTTATTATTTATGAAGCCTACGACGGTGATCCCTTGTCCCTGCAGAATCAAAAAGATGACGCGTTACACGACTATACGCATGCACTTCAGTTGTATAAAGAGGGGCATTTCCAGGAAGCTATGGCAATCTTTGAGCGTCTCGCCGCTCAGTTTCCGGATGACGCGGCGCACGGCATGTACGTGCGGCGCTGCCAAAAACTGCTGGCTGAACCGCCAGGAACTGGCTGGCGCGGTGTTAGTCGTATGGTGATGAAATAGATTTGCACTTGTCATTCGGCAATCGCGTTACTTCATTGACCCACGGTGTTCGTGGACGCATGGCACCCTGGGAGTTCTGTGCTTCGGTTTTTCGATCAACTCACTGAGACAAAGTGGAACTACGTTGCCAGTTTTATCGCTGACACGATTGCCGTGTTCGCTCTAATGCTTACGGTCTATTTTACCTATCGCGGCGAAGCCGCAGGCTGGTACCTACTTGCAATGGTGGCCGGAATTGTAACCTGGACTCTATACGAATATGTATTTCACCGCTGGATATTCCACGGTTCAACTCCATTGGCCGCGGGACACAGCAAGCACCACAATGACGTAGATCGTCTGCTCAGCATGCCGTTTCTAACTGGGCCAGCCATCTACGCGGTAATCTTCTTCAGCCTCCGCATTCTGGTAAACGATGGGCTTGCGGCAGCGTATACTACTGCGTATGCGATCAGCTACTTGTACTATGGCTTTCTGCACCACAGCTCGCATTTTATGGAGATTGACTTAAAGCTCTGGAAGAAGATGCGCGCACACCATCTGCTTCACCATAAATTTCCTGATCGCAATTTTGGTTTTACTACTTCAATCTGGGATCGGGTGTTTGGTACACACTATGCAATCCAAAAGCCCAGGCGTACTGGCACCAGCGCACCCCAGCCTATATCTTGAATTATTGAATTCCCGCTTTCTTGAGTGCACGGAGTAATTGTGGCAGGACGCGCCGGGCGGCGTGACGACCTACTTCGATGATCGCCTGGCCTTTATTGTGATCGGTTACACTAAATGCGTCTACGTCCGGTTTGATATCAAAATCAGTGTGTTCCTCATGGCTCTTAACAGATTGAAGCATGAAAATATCAAGCGTCTGGAGCATGATTTTTCCAATGGATCTGGGTTTGAATGGAGTATTTGCAGGATCAATACTTGTATTGATGCCAATTACAAAACTTGTATCCCAATCTTTAAGAATATTGGCCGGAATATTATTTAGCATTCCGCCGTCTGCAAGCACGCCTTCTCGCCGGACTATTGGAGGAAATACGCCTGGAACTGAACCTGAGGCTAGAATTGCATCTGCCAGACCGCCTGACGTTATAGTCACAGGTAGACCGGTTTTTAAATCCGTGGCTACAGGAAAAAATGGAATCTCAACATCTGCAATCGTACTGTTACCAAAGGCAGCCTTAAGCAGATTGTGATACTTCTTTCCGCGAATGAATGCAACGAAGGGGAAGGTGTAATCACTAAAGGGATGTCCCTTTTTTTGAATTGCATGTTTTTGAAGGGCACCGCCACCTCCAAAAGCAACACCAACCGATTTTCCAGCGATCCAGCGCGCGATGCGTTCGGCAGTAGTCTTTTCTTTATCAGGAGTAATGAGATTGGGAATAAGAGTGCCCGGACATTCGCGCTGCAAGTCTGCATGATTGCGCATATCCATGGCGAGCGATCCAGTTGCAAGCTGATAGATGCGATCACGCCCTGGTTTCAGGAAGTTCAGATATGTTGGGAATTCATGCCTGACAAGAGTAACTGTTCGGCGACTGAGGCCCATTACAAATCGTCTAAAGCCTCGTGTCCCGGGTGAAACAATCAAAACAATTGCCGCATAACGGTCCACTGCGCGGCGTAGCCACTCTACGGTGGCATTATCCACAATTTCCTTGGTTTCGATTCGCTGAATTGGAGTATAAAGAATATCTTTGCGCACCCGGGTTGGTTTTACTACAGCTTTGTAGAGTGACGCGCTGCGTCTGATCTGCTTAGTCCCGGCGGGAGTAAATGATTCTATCGTGTTAATGATCAATGAATTGCCCGGCAAAGTCTTACAGAGGCTGGTAAAAAGAGTATCCGCCAGTTCGTTGTCTGCATCCGCTCCCTCGGCAAGGTAGACTGCAAAAATTTTACTCTCATTGATTCTGGTTTTATATCGCAGGTGATGTATTGAACTCTGATAGATTGTGCCGATCTGCTTGGCCGTTCTTTCTGCGATCTGTGGATACTCGCGAATCATTCGCAAGAAATCTGCGCTCGAAAGTCTCCAGAGAATTGTATCAGTAATTGCCAGGGCGTTTTCTTCCCGAATAGACGCAGTGAGAACTCCCGGAATGCCAAAGACGTCTCCATTCTGAGCTGAACCCGTTATGCGATTTTCTAGCTTGATATCAACGAGCATTCGCACAAGACCGGATTCGATTACATAGATTCCGTTACTTTTTTCACCTGCACGATACACGTACTCTCCGGCAGTAAAATATTTGTACGTTAGAGTATTACAGAGACGCGAAAGGGCAGCGGGCGGCAGTGCAGTAAAGATGGGAATGCGTTTGAGTTGTTGCTTTAGTTTGGATCGATCAAACTTCTGACGCTCGAACTTCTGAAGCCACGACTTGA
Organism: Spirochaetia bacterium; assembly: GCA_021413825.1. Lineage (GTDB taxonomy): Bacteria > Spirochaetota > Leptospiria > Leptospirales > Leptonemataceae > JAEUSB01. The sequence goes on from JAIOPQ010000052.1 coordinate 7,336, forward strand.
GGCTTTTGCGGTCTATGATCTTAAGCTTTTGTAACACGGTGCCCAGCGGCATTCTGTATTCGGCGTTGAGCGTTCTGCGCTCCGCAAGTTCGCCTGCAGACAGAAGTTCAAGGCCGGTGAGGGCCTGTTCCAGAGTTTCGTCCTGATTTACCTGGAGGCGCGTGTCGAGCAGCAAGCGTTCATCTTCGCTGAGTAGAGTTTGCGCAAGGCTGAGTAGTCCAAGGTTGGTCGCGACGCGCTTTTGCATCTCAAGCGCGCGCGATAGATCGGCGGCACTGATGGCATGGTTTCGCACCAGAAAGTCACCCAGCATATGACTTGCTTCGATGTGTGCCATTCGTATAATTATCGGGTCAGCGACTCTCGAAATCTCGGGGTAGGAACGCCGAATCTGGCAAATTTGAGCGAAAAATCAGCGTTTTCGCAGTACTATCAGGTCGTAGTGGATCAGACCAGTTGCAAACCCAAGGGTAGTAATCTGAGTTGATACTGCCATGTTCCAGAGAGTCTTCCAGGCCGAATATTGCGAGGGTTTGAAGTGCCTGGCCAGCCATTTCAAAATCATCCATACAGTTTGTTGCGCGCCCGGTCGAGCTTCGCGGTTGATGCTCTGAATCTTAACCGTTTCAAAATACTGCCCCCAGGATGCTTGATTCGCAGATCGATGCGAAACGCGCGCTAAATCTGGTGCTCGCTTTGTCAAAAACGAAAGGGAATCGCTGAACGTAATGTCTGCCAGAACGAGCAGGCCATTTTTTTTCAGAACCCTGGCAGCCTCTTTGTAGAACCTGGGACGGTCAAAATAGAACGCACATTCCACAGCCATCAGGCGATCGGCGCTTTTGGCTGGCATATCCATGTTCTCCGCCTGGCCGTGCTTGAAGCGAAGCTTCTTCTGAAGCTTGAGCGACCTGGCCCGCTCATTGGCATACTTTACCTGGAGCTCTGCGATATTGAATCCGTGTAGTTCTTTGAACTTAAACTTTGAGGCCAGGAGAAAATCCTGTTCGCCACTGCCAAAACCTACATCCACCAGGACTGAATCAGGTTTGATGTCTGCGGCTTCAAACACCAGCATGCAGAGGTTTTCCTGTTTTTTCTCGTACGTGTCCGATTCATTGCGCCTGAAGCCGTAGTTCAGGTACTTGCGTTCCTTGTTGAGATCTTCGAGCAGGAACTGGAAGTCGTCGTATTGACGTGCGACAAACTCAGTTAGAGGTGAATCGAGTTTGGCGTAGGCTGTCATGCTCGGCCATGCTTTCGAATAAAAAGCAGCCGTGCAATTCGTTTATTAAAAGATCGATTGCAGTACAACAATCCGGTTCCGATAACCATTATTATGTCTCATGGCGCGCTTCCACGAATTGAATAAACCGGGAGGATTGGTAACACTGTTCTTCAAATCTTGCTCATTGGATTCTTGTAGGCAAGCACTTTCCCCGTAAAGAGATCGAGCACGCCAATGACTCTATGCGGTTCAATGTTCGCCGGTCCAGTTTGTAACGTATCAGGCAGGTCTACTGAATCTCTGGGATTTGAATTGCGCAATCGCATCAACTTTTAGAATTGAAGAATGGTTGATGAAAGGCTCCTTGAGAGACTGCGCGAATCGCTTTCAAAAACGGATAACGTTGCTGAAAAGAAAATGTTTGGCGGTATCTGTTTTATGGTAGATGACAAAATGTGCATCTGCGCGCGTAACGACGAGCTTATGTGTCGAGTGGGACCGGACCAATTTGAAAAAGCGATCGCGAAAAAAGGCTGCAGACCCATGGTTCACAATGGCAGGCCAATGCTCGGATTTGTATTTGTAAACGCGGAAGCAATTAAGACCAGGGCTGCACTGAACCCCTGGATCAGCATGTGTCTGGCTTACAACAAAGAGGCCCGGCCGTCAAAGAAGCCCAGCCCAAAGAAAAAGCGAACCCTGCAACCTAAAAGCAAGATTCCGAACGTTCACAGATGAATGCAGATTCCCACCGGTAAAACGAAGCCCCGCCGAGCGTTCATCCATATCCATCTGTGGATTTATTCGAGTTTCATTTTCCACTCACACAGCGAACGAAAGCGACACCATTGGCCGCAAGCCCGGAAACGCCTACATCCATGTGCACATAAAACGGAAGACCAGTTTGTAGCATTGTTTCTGACCAGTAGTAGCCGTACTGAAACTGATCCCACTGTCTGTTTCCACCGAGCCTGAATTCGTTCAGTAATTCTGCGCGCGTTGGAAGCCGCATCGATTTAGAACTGCACCGCGCATTTGCTTCGCTCCAGCTTAGCTGCCCCTCATACGCTCCCCAGGAAAATGCCTGTGCTTGAAGCGAAGCCACGGCGACTAGCAGCAGAGAAAAGATCACAAATCTGAACCGTTTCATATGAAAATCCATACGCCACCTCATCTCTAAAGTGAGCCAATCTGGTCGATTCCACCAAGACGTTTTTGCTTGCGATTGAAAGCGTAACCTGAATATACCTGTCACAGTGAATGCGACAAAAACGAAGGTCCGGCGCGGTTTCCCAAAAGATTATCCACAGATGGATACCGATTCACACAGATAAGGCAAAAAAAACAACATCAGCGTTTATCCGTATCCATCTGCGGTTAGATTCTCTTTTCACTAGATTCTTGTAGAACTTTTGGCGAACTGCGGGTGATTGCGAATGGCCTGTGTCAGAATCTCAGTATCGGCGGCGACGAGTGTGAATGGAATTCTAGCATCGCTTCTTTCCCAGCGCTGCAGCCAGTCATCTGCCAACAATTTGGGCTGCTCGATCTCATTGCGCATGCGAGTGATGGCTGCCTGCGTAAAGGCCATGGTTGTCTCGGATTTCTTTCCAGAAGAAGCGCCAGAAGCAACAAAGAATCCGGCCCCAAGCATTGCAGCTCGCACGCGGGTAGAAGCAGTATACGAATATAGTTCAGAATCAGTTGTTTGATGGCAGCGATAGATTTCCCGGAAAGCTTCAAGACTCCAGAGGTCTCGATTGGTCCTGGAAGAGAAAGGATCGTAGAAGATGAAATTTCCTGGAGGAACGGTGACCATCCTGGAAAGAAAATCTCCTTCAATCAATTCCCAGGTCAAAGGCAAATGTTTTGGTCGCCATGCACCTTCGCGAATCAATAGATGCGGTGCCTTATGCCTCAAATGTGGAAACCGCTTACCGTTCATCAGTGCGAGTTTGAACGCATCGAGATCGTTTTCAAAGCTAATGATGCGCAATGCGGGTAAGTTACTTCCATCGCTTGAATTGCAATATGCTTCATATGCAGACAGCGCCGCCATAGCATTGTAACCGGCACCCAGACCAACATCCCAGATTACAAGTTCAGAAGACGTTGCAGCCGAAAGGCGTTCAACAAAACGCGCCTGCTCTACGTAGAGACGCCTGGCTTCGATATTGGGATCTGCCCCTGGATGCATGACTTCACCAGAGTCAACGTGCTCTATGCTGAAAAACCCATCCGCTGAGGCACGGACAGAAAAGGCTCCACGCCTTTCGTAGTTTTTTGAATTGCGCGGTCCTGGAATTTTGGCGGGAGGCCTTTCCTCATCCTGACGGATCAGTAGCTCGCGCCGCTCGTTGTAAAATTGCAAGAAGGTTCCAGCCAGAATCCGCTCCCGCATGCTTTGCATCAGTGCATGATAGAACTGCAGATTGTGAATCGACGTTAATTGCCATGCCAAAAGCTCCGACGCCTTGTGCAGATGGTGAATGTATGCCTTACTATAGTTCCTACACGCATAACAGGAACAGTTTGGATCGAGGGGCTCGTCCACAAACTTATAGACAGCGCGCATCAAGCGCAGGCGTCCCTTTGAAGTGTACGTAACACTTTGCTGGGAAAGGGCTGAGGGAATAATACAATCGAACATATCCACGCCACGATGCACTGCTTCCAGGAGATCGATTGGTGTACCCACTCCCATCAAGTAGCGCGGCTTGTCCTCAGGCATGAGTGCTGCCGTATACTCTGTATAATCCTGGCGCTCGTGTCGAGTCTCTCCAACTGCAAGTCCGCCAATCGCCAGACCATCAAACTCAAGAGAAGAAAGTACATCAACGCTCTGGCGCCTTAGATCTTTATGAAGTGCACCCTGAACAATGCCGAATAACGCCTGCTTGCTATCTCCGCGGGCCATGAGGCTTCGTTTGGCCCACCGATGGGTGAGTTCCATTGCATCTCTGGCAGTCTGCAAATCTGCAGTAGATGGAATGCACTGGTCAAGTACCATCATTATATCACTACCAATGGACTTTTGCGTTGCAACGCTCAACTCCGGCGTAAGCAGAATCACGCGGCCGTCAACGTAGCTTCGAAAAGACGCACCCTGCTCGCTCATGCTTCGAGCATGTGGCAAAGAAAAAATCTGAAATCCCCCAGAATCGGTTAGAATTGATCCGGGCCAGTTCATGAGCTTGTGAATGCCGCCTAACGTTTCAAATACTTCCGGACCGGGCCTCAAAAGCAAATGGTAGGTATTTGCAAGAAGCATCTGCGCGCCCGTGCTTGCCAGATCCTCTACGCGCAGTCCCTTTACCGTGGCATTTGTTCCAACCGGCATGAAGAGTGGCGTTTTTATCAGTCCGTGAAGTGTACGAAATTCCCCGGCTCGCGCCGCACTTCCTGGTGCTTTGGCCAGCAGTTTGAATCCAAGGCGCATGCTAGAAGCATGCTGTTTGAAAGCCCGCGCTGTGCAACTCTATCTGTCAGAACCGGATGCCAATTCGTCAGGTGGCATCGCAGAGAATTGAAGGAATTAGAAATCTACGAGCGGGCGACCAGGCATGGAGTTTGCTTATTGGCTGTATGAACTTCAGCGTGACTAAAGGCCTGATTGTCGCGAATGTTGCGGCATTTGTTCTTGCCAGCCCGTACTCGCCCTATGCGCAGGAAATCTTCGGAACCCTGGGCCTGGTTCCAGGTGAGTTTCACGTCTGGCAACCGCTTACAAGTCTCTTCTTGCACGGAGGATTGATTCACCTGGGTTTTAATATGCTGGCACTCTGGAGCCTTGGACCACCGCTTGAGCGGGATCTGGGATCCGTTCGATACACACTCCTCTATTTCATATCCGGTCTAGCCGGTGCGCTTGCAGTGATGATCCTATCCAGTGCATCGTTTGTTCCGACCGTTGGGGCATCGGGCGCAATCGTAGGCCTCATGGGAGCACTTGCAATCTTTTATCCCCGAGCATCTATCGCCATATTTTTTGTTCCAATGCAAGCGCGAACCGCCGCCTTTGTATTTGGCGGAATTACCCTTTTACTGACGTTCGTCGATCAGGGTTCCGGCATCTCGCATGCAGGACACCTGGGTGGCCTCATTGGTGGCTTTCTGTATTCAAAATTCCTCTCCACTCAACCGCCAGCGGCTAGCAGACGTGTTCCACCCTATTCAAGAAACCAGGATCCCTGGACCAGACGAACCTACCCCGGTGAGCACAAAGTGCAATCTGCTCCGCCTGAAGTTAAGCTCGTATACGATCCTGCAACCGGGCGCTATTATCTTGAAAAACGCTCGGATTGAGTTCCGGGTAAGCCCGGTCAGGCTCTGCAATGCTGCCGGAGCCTGGCTAAAACTGGCCAAAAAAAGGGTTCATAGCCCGCGCGTCTAAAAAATCCTTGTATTAATCCCTCAAAAAACAATTCGAATGTCAATCGATCAAAAGTATATCCGCAATTTCTCCATCATCGCTCATATAGATCACGGGAAATCTACGCTTGCAGACCGGATTCTTGGCCTCGGTGGTGTAACCGATGCGCGCACCGGCAAAGATCAGATTCTCGATTCAATGGACATTGAGCGCGAACGCGGCATCACAATCAAAATGAACTCAGCCACGTTTCGTTACAAGACGGAAGATGGAACAACGTACGTTTACAATCTGATTGATACGCCCGGGCATGTGGACTTCACATATGAGGTATCCCGTTCCCTGGCTGCTTGCGAAGGAGTAATCCTGGTTGTAGACGCAAGCCAGGGTGTAGAAGCGCAAACGCTCGCAAACCTCTATCTTGCAATGGAAGCGAACCTTCGCATTATTCCAGTCATCAATAAAATCGATCTTCCTGCGGCAGATGTTCCGCGCTGCCTGGATTTGATTGAAAAAACCCTTGGACTTGATCCGGCAGAAGCAATTGCCGTTTCTGCAAAGACCGGTCAGAACGTACCTGCAATTCTTGAATCAATTGCAAAACTGATTCCTCCACCTAACGGGGACAAAGATGCTCCGCTCCGTGCACTCATTTACGATTCTTATTATGATAGTTATTGCGGCGCAGTAATGAAAGTGCGCGTTGTAGACGGCTCGATCAAGAAAGGCGATCGTTTACGATTCATGACGCATGATCGCGAATACCAGGTCAATGAAGTGGGCGTTACTGCGATCACCAACCAACCCAGGGATGAATTGTCAGTCGGTGAAGTTGGCTATGTTATTTCTGGAATCAAATCTGTAGAAGATACTCGTGTGGGTGATACTGTGACTCTGGCGACAAGGCCAGCAACCCAGGCGCTCGCTGGATACCGCGAAGCCAAACCAATGGTATTTGCCGGCCTCTTCCCGATCAATGGCGAAGACTATCCAGTGCTTAAAGATGCTTTACTAAAATTGAAAATGAATGATGCATCGCTTGTATTTGAGCCAGAAAGCTCGAATGCACTGGGTTTTGGATACCGCGTTGGTTACCTGGGTCTTCTGCATATGGAAATTATCCAGGAAAGACTCGAGCGCGAATTTAATCTTGATCTGATCAACTCAGCACCTACTGTCAAATATCGCATAACGTTGACAGACAAATCGGAAATGGAAATCGACAATCCAGCCAAATGGCCGGATCCGGTTCGAATTGCAACTATGACTGAGCCGCATGTGCGGGCCACTATTCTGACTCCGCCCGAGTTTGTTGGAAATATTCTGGCCCTTTGTCAGGACAAACGGGGCATTCAAGAGAACATGATCTACCTTGCAGATGGAAAGATCCAGCTCCTCTACTCAATGCCACTCTCGGAATTGATTTTTGAGTTTTATGATAAACTCAAATCTTGTTCCAAGGGCTATGCGTCGCTTGATTATGAAGCCTCCGATTATAAAGACTCCGACCTGGTCAAAGTTGACATTCTTGTAAATGCTGAGCCCGTCGATGCCCTGGCAATGATTGTACACAGATCCCGCGCAGATCAGCGTGGGAGGCAGCTGGTCGATAGACTTAAGGAACTTATTCCCCGCCAGCAATTCCAGATTCCACTGCAGGCTGCAATGGGTGCAAAGGTAATTGCCCGCGAAAACATATCTGCACTTCGCAAGAACGTAATCGCCAAGTGCTATGGCGGAGACATTACACGCAAAAAGAAGCTCCTTGAAAAGCAGAAAGAAGGAAAGAAACGCATGAAACAAGTGGGCTCAGTTGAGATTCCGCAAGAAGCGTTTCTGGCATTGCTCAAATCGGATCAGTGATGTGCGAAGTATCCCGGTCCGGCGCCCTGGATTTCTGATTCTTTTAAACCTATTTTCCCTTCTATTACTTTCGAATGCATGTCGCCCTGAGACTTTGCTAGTCTACGAAATCAAGCCCCCAGAGAAAGTCGACGGCTGGAAACTATTTCGATTTGACCGCGGAACATCTCTGCGCGCTGAAGCGGAATTCGAGAATGTTCGTTTGAACGTAGTCGTAGCAAGACTGCAAGCACTGGAAGAGTTGGGGCAGCGCCTGAGCGAAAGGCGTGAACGCGGTCGACTGGATGTTCAGCCAATTCGTATCATGATTCATAAGGATGCTGGAACAGACGTCGCTTTGAACTTTTCGGATTTTGTAATTGTAAAGAATGGAAATTCCATTCCTCAGATTGACTACGCAACGTTCATAAAGGAGTATGCTGCACCTGGTTTACTGGATTATGAGTGGACCTTTGGCCAGAAATACCTGACTCAATTTCAATTGGAAGAACCCGATTGGATGCAGGAGCGCGAGGACGACACGGCCTCGCCTCTTGAAAAACGCGAGCGGCTTGCAAAGAAACTGGCATCGTACAAGCCATGGGCGCCACCTGTACTTCGCGCAGGTGAAGCGCAGGCTGGCTGGATTTTGTTTCCACAGCTGGATGCAGGTCAGGACTATACATTGGAATACAGGCCAAATGCCTCCGGCAGACGACTGAGCATTCCTATTCTACCGTTTCGAGTTCAAATGGAACGTAAGCAGCTTGAAATCCTGGGAACAGATTCTGACGAGGATAAAGAGGTGCGTAAATTGTTCCAGAAAGATCGCGAGGCAATCAATCGTGCAAACGAGGAATTTGTGATCATGCACAAACAGCTGCGCAATCATGATACCGTGACAAATGGACAGGCTTCAAAGAAAATAGCGCCTTAAAGGCAGACCAGATTAGTCCCGCATAACGTGCGGGTAACAAGAGCCTGACCGACGGGCCAGGCTCCGCAGCCTTGAATGGATACTACAGAATTCCGGAGTTGTCTACAATCCCCATCAGCTCTTTTACAGCTGCCGCTGATTTATCAAGAGCCGCTTTTTCATCCGGACTGAGTTTGATTTCAATGATACGCTCAATCCCTTTTTCGCCCAGGACGCATGGAACTCCCATGAAAATTCCGCTGTGGCCGTACTCGCCTTCACAGAGAACAGCGCATGGGAACACCCGTTTTTGATCGCGTAGAATGGATTCTGCCATAGCAATTGCAGACGCAGCCGGAGCGTAAAACGCAGATCCTGTCTTAAGCAAGTTTACAATTTCTCCGCCACCATCGCGTGTGCGTTTAACCATCGCTTCAATTCTCTCTGCAGTCAGACCGGGATATTCAGTAAGAGGAATTCCAGCGATTGTCGAATAACGTGGAAGTGGAACCATTGTATCGCCATGGCCTCCCAGAACGAATGCAGTGATGTCTTCCACAGAAATGCCTGTTTCCATAGAGATAAACGTGCGGAAACGTGCAGAATCCAGGACACCTGCCATGCCGATTACGCGGTTCTTTGGAAATCCAGTGACCTTTTTCATTACATGAACCATTGCATCCAGTGGATTGGTTACAATGATTACGTACGCATTTGGCGCATGTTGCTTGATGCCTTCCGCTACAGACTTTACGATCTTAGTGTTCGTGTTTACCAGGTCATCACGGCTCATCCCAGGCTTGCGTGGCAGACCGGCAGTCACAATCACTACATCTGCGCCTGCAATATCAGCATAGGAGTTTGTGCCAGTGAGCGTTGAGTTGCAGCCTTCCACCGGAGTAGATTGGTGCAGATCGAGCGCTTTTCCCTGTGGGACCCCTTCGACAACGTCAAATAAAACAACATCGCCCAGCTCTTTCTGAGCGGCCAGCAGAGCTAGATTTCCGCCGATCTGTCCGGCTCCAATCATAGCCAATTTTTTTCGTGACATAGATTCCTTCCTGATTAAACTCAAACGTTGAGTAGTTAAATTGAGTGCCGAATGAAATCGGCCGTTCGGAGAAGAATCAAAATCATGCAGTCAGAGATCAAACAAAATATTTCCAGTCCCCGCTCGGCAAACAACCCCGCCTTTTCGCGCGTCTACCTTGGCGGCGAGACGAACCGTGAACTGCGCGTGCCATTTCTTCGCGTAGAGCAATCTCCCACAATCGATCATGGGAAATCCTGCGATAATCCAGCGATCCTGACCTATGATACATCTGGCGCCTGGGGCGACAAACAACCCGATATCCGAACCGGGCACCCTGCTCCACGGCTCGATTGGATTTTACAGCGCAATGACACAGTTGAGTGCGCGAGAACCGTTCGTCCCAGATCCGATGCAGTTCCTCATTTTGAGAATTCCAGGCCGTGTCGGGTTGCGGCACCAGGAAAGAATGTAAGTCAGCTGCACTATGCGCGTAAAGGCATCATCACTCCGGAAATGGAATTCATAGCAATCCGGGAAAATCTAAAACGCGCGCTGATTCGTGCAAATGGAAATCATCCTGATCTGCCCGAACTTATCAGACAGCATACGGGCAACAGTCATGGAGCATCCCTTCAGGACGAGATTACTCCGGAATTTGTGCGCGATGAAGTTGCGCGCGGCCGGGCAATTATTCCGGCAAACATCAATCATCCGGAACTTGAACCCATGATCATTGGCAGGAATTTTCACGTTAAGATTAATGCAAACATTGGAACGAGTGCTGTTGCATCGAGCATTGAAGAAGAAGTAGAGAAAATGGTCTGGTCCATCCAATGCGGCGCGGATACTGTTATGGATTTATCAACGGGCGATAATATTCACGATACGCGCGAATGGATTATCAGAAACTCACCCGTCCCAATTGGAACTGTTCCCATATACGAGGCACTTGAGCGAGTTGGCGGAGTTGCGGAAGATTTGTCCTGGGATATTTATCGCGATACGTTAATCGCTCAGGCTGAACAGGGTGTGGATTATTTTACGATTCATTCCGGCGTACTTCTACGTTATGTGCCATTGACCGCTAAACGAGTGACCGGAATCGTAAGCCGCGGCGGGTCAATTCTCGCAAGCTGGTGCCTGGCACATCATAAAGAGAATTTCCTTTATACGCATTTTGAAGAAATTTGTGAAATTATGAAGGCGTATGATATTAGCTTTTCGCTGGGAGATGGCCTGAGACCCGGTTCTATAGCAGATGCCAATGATGAAGCTCAATTCGCCGAGCTTCGCACCCTGGGAGAACTAACTCATGTGGCCTGGAAACACGATGTTCAGGTCATGATTGAAGGGCCAGGGCATGTGCCTATGCATTTGATCAAGGAGAACATGGAGCTTCAACTTGAGCATTGCAAAGAGGCGCCGTTCTATACGCTTGGCCCATTGACTACAGACATTGCACCGGGTTATGATCATATCACCAGCGCAATTGGGGCTGCAATGATCGGCTGGTACGGTTGTGCCATGCTCTGCTATGTTACACCCAAAGAGCACCTGGGTCTCCCAAACAAAAAAGACGTCAGGGACGGCGTGATAGCCTACAGAATCGCCGCGCATGCAGCTGACCTTGCAAAAGGACATCCTGGCGCGCAAATCCGCGACAATGCACTTTCAAAAGCTCGATTTGAATTCAGGTGGAAGGATCAATTTAATCTTTCACTTGATCCGGAAACAGCGCGTGATTTCCACGATGAAACTCTGCCTAAGGAAGGGGCCAAAACAGCACACTTCTGCAGCATGTGCGGCCCAAAGTTCTGTTCCATGAAAATTACCGAAGACGTGCGACGTTATGCGCGCGAGCACGGTGTTCAGGAAGAAGCAGCCGTTACGGCAGGAATGGAAGAGAAATCCAGGGAATTCAAAGAGGGCGGCGGGCTTTATACTTGAGATGGGAACTAACCGCAGATGGACGCTGATGGGCAAATAACCGCAGAGAACACAGGGCTCACGGGGAACAAAGAAACGAGAAATAACCAGAGCCGGTAGAGCGGATCACTGGCCACCACTCGGTGCTGGCGAATCGGTATCGGGTTTTTCGAGTTTTTGACAATCCCCTCCCCTGGCCCGGTCGGACCTTCTTTCCGTCTCCTTTGTGTTCTCTGTGATCTCCGCGGTTCATTCCTTGCCCTCGTCCAATCCCTTTGACCAAATTTAAGCCTTGCACGATTCTGCGTTGAGTGTTTTACCAGGTCATGCTTCCAATCATAGACGCAATATCTGACCTATTACACCAGGGCCCGGACCAGGCCATGCACAAACGCCTTGACTCAGTGTTTCAAGCGCAACAAGAGAACCGATATGCGATCAGCAAGACGACTGCTTCTGAACGGATCGCTAAACTCAAACGAATCCTCCGGTGGATTGACAATCACAGATCAGACATTCACAAAGCATTGCGCGCTGACTTCAATAAGCCGGAAGCGGAAACCGATCTCTCTGAAATCCTGGTGGTAACCGGTGAAATTAAACATGCAATCAAACATTTACGTCGATGGATGAAGCCGCGTCGTGTTCCAGGCTCCCTTACATTCATGACCACGTCTGCTTCTATTCAATTTGAAGCACGCGGTGTTGTGCTAATTATCGCGCCCTGGAATTTTCCGTTTAACCTGACAATGGGCCCTGTAGTCTCCGCAATTGCCGCTGGAAATTGCATGATCGTTAAACCATCTGAACTAACTCCCGCAACGTCTGCCCTCATGGGGAAATTATTCGCGGAACTTTTCCCTGAGAACGAAATCGCAATGTTTGAGGGTGACAAAGATGTTGCGACCATGCTACTGGATAGACCGTTTGATCATATTTTTTTCACTGGAAGTCCAGCAGTTGGCAGGATCGTTCAGCAGGCTGCTGCAAAGCATCTGAGCACCGTTACACTTGAACTGGGCGGAAAATCCCCAGTCATTGTAGACAAGTCCGCAAGCATGGACGACGCAGTTGCAAAGATTGCCTGGGGAAAGTTCATGAATAACGGGCAGGCTTGTATCGCGCCTGACTACGCCCTGGTTCACAAAGACCGTTATGCGGACTTTGTACAGAAAATGTCACGGACTGTGGAAAAATACTACGGGGATTCTCCGGAGGCACGTAAGACCAGCGAACATTATGCGCGAATCATTACGGAGCGCCATCACACAAGGCTGAAGGGTCTAGTGGACAAAGCAATCGAACAAGGTGCAAAACTTGTTCTGGGCGGAACGGCCGATGCCTCAGAAAAATATCTGGCGCCAACGCTGCTGACTGACGTACCCATTCACTCGCCCATTATGAAAGAAGAGATCTTTGGGCCTGTGCTTCCCATTGTCCCAGTGGATTCTGTGGAGGAAGCCATTGGCATCATTCACAAACTTGAAAAACCTCTTGCACTTTATATGTTCAGCAACAATCAGAAGAACATCAATACAGTGCTCAGCGGAACAACGGCCGGCGGTACATGCATAAACGATACAATGATTCATTTTCTCCATCCAAATCTTCCATTTGGCGGAGTGAACTTCAGCGGCTCTGGAAATTCGCATGGGTTTTACGGGTTCAGGGCGTTCTCACATGAACGCGCACTGCTTCGTCATCACAGATTGGCGCCCATGAAATTAATGTTTCCGCCATACACTCCAATGGTCAGGAAAATTATTAACCTCGTCGTACGCTACATGTAGTCAGCGCAATTCGCTTGCAGACTTTTTTTGATTTTGTGCGCTGGGCGTATGAAGCAAAATCTGAAGTCTCTGAACATTGCAATTCCTGGGTCCAGCTTGCACAATGTTTCAAATGCGGATGCAATCCAGGTTGAAGGTGTGCAATCTCTTTCAGCTGCCGGCAACACAGATGTTTCTTTTGTTGCGGGTAAGCCAGGGCTTGCAGACGCGCGAGCCAGTAAAGCCGCTGTTCTTTTAATCCCCAAGGAACTGGCCCCCGAAATCGATAGACCAGCGCTCGTTGTTCCCAATGTAGAACTTGCACTCATCGCAGCCCTGAATCTTATTTTTCCACAGCCTCAACCGACGGGCAAGCGCGGTAACTGTCTGATAGATCCGGGAGCTACAATTGGTGAAGCAACAGACATTGGGAATTTTGTTTCAATCGGCGCCAGATCAGTGATTGGAAAAAACTGTATTATTGAGGATAACGTTTCAATCGGTGAAAATGTACATATAGGTGACGGCGCGCGCATTGGTGCGGGCTGTGTTTTTCATTCCGGTGTGCGAGTTGGCCAACGATTCGTCGTGTTTGGTAATTCTACATTTGGCGGCGACGGGTTTCGTTTTACGTTTGCTGGCGGAATTCATCACAAAACCCCACATATTGGTGGAGTTGTAATTGGCGATGATGTTGAAATGGGTGCCAACTGCACCATCGATCGCGGCACATTCGAAGATACAACGATTGGAAATGGAACAAAATTTGATAACCAGGTTCATGTGGGTCACAACTGCAAGATTGGAAAAAACGTAATCATCGCCGGTCAAAGCGGAGTCGCAGGAAGTACAACGGTAGGAGACAATACTATGATTGGTGGAGCCTGCGCCATATCAGATCATGTTACCCTCGCTCCAGGAACCATGGTGGCCGGTGGGACCTGTATCAGGAATACGCCCGACGGTGCAGGCGTGTTCGCCGGATGGGATGGGCTTCCTTTTGCAGATTTCCAGAGATTCCGCATCAATCTCAAGAACCTGGTTAACTTCCAGAAATGGACTAAGCGTGTTGAAACTCTGGAGAAAAAGGCCGGGATCCCGCTCGGGAAATAATCGCCGGTTAGATTATCCGCGGATAGATACCGATTCACGCGGATACAAATTCCCCTCAGGTTTTCTCGGTTGATGTTTCTGGTCTGAGCACTGGGAATAGGATCACGTCACGGATCGTTGGGCTGTCTGTAAATAGCATCACGAGCCGATCGATTCCAATTCCCATTCCACCGGCTGGAGGCATTCCGTATTCAAGGGCACGAATGTAATCGTGGTCCATGTACCCGCCACCCTCTGATCCGGCTTCGCGGAGTTTCACCTGGGCTTCAAACCTGGCTTTCTGATCGATTGGATCGTTAAGCTCACTGAATGCATTGCACATTTCACGCCCTGCCATGTAGGTTTCAAAGCGAAGTGCGAAATTCTTATTGGCTGGATCCGCTTTTGCGAGCGGCGACACTGCAATTGGATGATGTGTAATAAAAATTGGCTGCACCAGATTCTTTTCAACACGCGCGTCAAATACAGCTTCTGCAACCGTCCAGACTGAATCTGCATCACCGAGTTCCTCTGCGCGCACTCCTGCTTTAGTTGCTGCCTCGCGGGCCTGTTCGCCTGTCATGGTCTCACTCAGTTTAAGTTTTGCGAATTTCTCGATGGCGTCAAAGTACGTTAGCCTCAGCCATGGGCGCTTGAGTTCTATTACGTCGTCGCCGCAGGGCAAAGCAGTTTTTCCAAGAACGGTTTGAGCAAGTGAAACGATCAAACGCTCGCACAGGTCGAGCATTGAATTCATATCACCAAACGCTTCATAAAGCTCGAGCATAGTGAATTCAGGGTTGTGCTTGAAGCTAATGCCTTCATTTCTAAAGCTGCGATTGATTTCATACACTTTTGAAAAACCACCAACGAGTAGTCGTTTCAAGTAAAGCTCCGGCGCGATGCGCAGAAATAATTCCATATCAAGAGTATTGTGATGCGTCATAAATGGACGCGCGGCCGCACCTCCAGGAATTGGATGCATCATTGGAGTTTCAACCTCCAGGTAGCCATCGCTATTAAGGAATGAACGGATTTCTGAAATGATCTTTGATCTAACGAGGAAGGTTTTGCGCACTTGTGGGTTTACAATCAGATCCACGTACCGCATACGATAGCGACTTTCTTTGTCTGTGAATGCATCGTATACTTTTCCATCTGCTTCTTTGACGACGGGCAATGGACGAAGGCATTTCGCAAGAAGTGTTATCGTCTTAGCATGAAGTGAAACCTGTCCTGTCTTTGTAACAAAGAGACTTCCAGTCAAACCAACAATGTCGCCCAGGTCCAGGTGAAGGAAGGTATCAAAATCCAAACCTTCGTCCTTCTGGCTGCCGTAGATTTGAAGCTTGCCCGTCTCATCTTCTATATCCATGAAGCCAGCCTTGCCCATGAGTCTGCGTGAGCGGACGCGACCAGCAATCGAATACACAATCCTTGTGGCCTCGCTGCCTTCTGTAAGGGACTCAACCGGCGTTGACGCCGGAATGTTTAGCGGATGTGATTTATGAAATGAAATGTCGTATGGATTCTGCCTGGCTTTTGCAGACTCAAGCTTGCTCAGTCTTGTTTCAAACAGATCCGGCTCAGGCACCGGGGCCTGCTGCTGTGGTTTCCCAGTAGTATCTTTGTCCGGTCTTTGATTTCCACTCTTCGAACTCATAGACCATGAAACACCGATCGGGGGTCCCAGTCAAATCTTACCGGGCATCCAACTTGACACCATGGAGCTTACCGGCGGAATTTGAGAAATCATGGCCACAAGGAAGAGTAAGATCGGAGCACTGGTCCAGAAGGGCCTCGATTCCTCTATCGAACGCGCACGGCAGAAAGGAAATGAACGACTGACCATAATGCTCATTCCCCACGGGAAAGAGAAGATGTTCAGCCTGCAATTGAACTACCAGATGATTTTCTTCCTCGCCGGAATTCTGCTTCTGGCTGTTGCACTTGCATTCTATGGATTCTATAGAAAGTCACAGAAGGAAGCTAACGCGGAAAAACTGAGAAATCTATACGGTCTTAATTTCAGATCTGCAATGGCCTTGAAAGAAATCTCAGACGATATGCGCGATGCCAACGAAAACATCTATTCTAATCTGCGTGAAGTGGTTTCTTTGATGGGTGTTCCAGACGAAGAGATAGCAAGCCTTCCAGATTCAGATGGATCGGCCTCACGTGCGGAGCGCGAGCTGGATCAAGAAGCAATTCAGAAATCAAAACTTGGCCCTGGTCGTAACTATCTTCCGCCGGTGTATTCCCTGCGCGGCCTTTCTTTTATGTTTGGTGATCAGATGAAGGCGCTCGTGACGGTGGACCGTTTGATAGGTCGCGGGGTTGGAGTATTTTCCACAATGCCAGTGGGTCGCCCGTTTACTCCCGCAGAGATGAAAGCACTTCGTGATACATCAGGTTTTGGTTGGCGCATTAATCCTGTAACGTACTCCGGGCTTGAAGAGCATCTGGGCCAGGACATGGCTGGATCAGACGGAACACAGGTGAGGTGCACGGGAAAGGGAGTGATTCATAGCGCTGGTTTTGATTACGGCTATGGAAATCGAATCGTTGTAAAGCATGCCAATGGATTTTTTTCAATGTATGCACATCTGCAACGGATTCTGGTAAATCCTGGAGAGCCCGTCAAACGCGGACAGATCATTGGTCTTATGGGAAGAACCGGAAGGGTCACGGGAAGCCATTTACATTATGAAATCTGGCTGGGCGACCAGGCCAGGGTCGATCCCCTTCCCTACCTTTGTGCATTTGATTGGGCTTCCGAAGCCTGCAAATCCTTCTAAAAATCTTTTCTCCTAAAATCAGATTGGCATGGCGACGCCTGAATTAAACTCAGTCCCATGCCGCGCCGCACAGACTTGCGAAGCATTCTCATTCCCGGAAGCGGCCCCATTATTATTGGGCAGGCCTGTGAGTTTGACTATAGTGGGACGCAAGCCTGCAAAGCTCTGCGCAAAGAAGGCTATCGCACAATCCTCGTAAATTCAAACCCCGCAACGATCATGACTGATCCCTCGCTTGCGGACGCAACGTATCTGGAACCTCTCACTCCTGAATTCTTGATGCAGATCATCGAAAAGGAAAGACCGGATGCAATTCTGCCAACGGTCGGTGGACAAACAGCGCTGAATCTCGCGATGAGCCTGTGGAAATCCGGATTCTTACAGAAGATGGGTGTGCAGATGATCGGCGCGAATGCTGAAGCAATTCATCGCGCTGAAGACCGCGAAGAATTCAAGAAAGCCATGATTCGAATCGGCCTCAAAGTTCCCGATTCTATTACCTGTCAGACAATGGACGCAGCCAGAGCCTTTAAGGCCAGGAATGGACTACCGTTGATCATTCGCCCAAGTTTTACAATGGGTGGAACTGGCGGCGGAATAGCATTTACAGAACAGGATTTTGAAGATATCTGCCAGGGCGGACTGAACGCTTCTCCTGTTACACAGATCCTGGTCGAACAAAGTATTCTTGGATGGAAAGAATATGAGCTCGAAGTGATGCGCGATACGGCAGACAACGTAGTAATTATCTGTAGCATTGAAAATCTAGACCCAATGGGTGTTCACACCGGTGATTCAATTACGATTGCACCGCAACAGACGTTAACCGACGTTCAATATCAAATCATGCGTGACGCCGCACTCAAGATCATCCGCGAAATCGGTGTAGAAACCGGCGGATCAAACATTCAATTCGCAATCAATCCAAAAAACGGTGAAATGACAATCATCGAAATGAACCCGCGTGTTTCGCGTTCTAGCGCACTTGCATCCAAAGCAACAGGTTTTCCAATCGCAAAAATAGCAGCGCTGTTAGCCGTTGGTTATACGCTGGATGAGATTCCAAATGATATTACAAAGAGCACGCCGGCCAGTTTTGAACCAACCATTGACTACGTCGTAACTAAAATCCCTCGTTTCGCATTTGAGAAGTTTCCGGGATCAAAAACAACCCTGGGAACTATGATGAAATCAGTCGGCGAAACAATGGCTCTTGGTCGTACGTTCAAGGAGTCGTTTCAAAAAGCATTCCGCTCCCTTGAAACCGACCGGGCCGGATACGGATCGGACGGGAACCTCAGCGAACTTATTCAATTCCGCGAACTTAAAGCAAAAGGAAAGCCTGCCCTTGTCGAGTTTCTGACAAAGAACATGACTCGCCCCAATCCGGAACGGATTTACTATGTTAAGCTCGCTTTACAATTGGAGCGCACTGAGCCAGGAAGCGGATTTAGTAAAGAAGACATTTATCGCCTAACGGCAATCGATCCCTGGTTCCTGAATCAGATCATTGAACTTCTGGATATGGAAGAAGATTTTGTTACAAATGGCGGAGCAGATAAGTCCGGTGAACTTTTCTATAGAATGAAGCAGGCAGGATTCTCAGATCGCCAGCTTGGATATCTAACAGTACGCGAAGAGATTCAGAAGCATCTAGATTCAGAGGATCCAGTTCACAAGATTCGCGCGGAAATCATCAAGCTCCTAAAAGATGCAGAAGACGCAATCAAAGCAAAACGCAAACAATTTGGATTTAAGCCAGTGTATCGCCGTGTTGATACATGCGCTGGCGAGTTTGAAGCGCACACACCCTATCTCTACTCCACGTATGAGGAAATGGATGAGGCACAACCAACTGATCGGAAGAAAGTAATCATCCTGGGCGGCGGGCCCAATCGCATTGGCCAGGGAATTGAATTCGATTATTGCTGCTGCCATGCGTCGTATGCTCTTCAGGGAATGGGAATTGAATCGGTGATGGTGAATTCAAATCCAGAAACCGTTTCAACCGATTACGACACTTCAGATAAGCTCTATTTCGAGCCGCTCACGCTGGAAGATGTATTGCATATCTGTGATACTGAAAAACCTACAGGTGTAATCGTGCAATTCGGCGGGCAGACTCCCCTTAAACTGGCGCGTGGTCTTGAAGCCGCTGGCGTCAAAATCCTTGGAACCTCACCGGATGCAATTGATCGCGCCGAAGATAGAGACCGTTTCAGTGAGATGATCAAGAAGCTTGGTCTGCTCCAACCAGACAATGGGATGGCGTATAACCTTGAAGAGGCCACGGTTGCTGCAGATAAGATCGGCTACCCGGTGCTTGTGCGCCCCAGTTATGTTCTGGGCGGTCGCGCAATGGCAATTGTCCATGATCCAGAATCACTTGCTAAATTTGTAAAAGCAGCAGAGAACATTAATCCAGAACATCCAATTCTAATTGATCGCTTCCTTGAAGATGCCCAGGAACTGGACGTAGATGCCCTTTGCGATGGCAAAGATGTTTTTACTGCGGGCATTCTCCAGCACATTGAAGAGGCGGGTGTTCACTCAGGCGATTCTGCATGCGTGATTCCCCCACAAACTCTTTCTGAAAGTATGCTGAATCAAATTCGCGAGGCTACGCGCAAACTTGCATTAGAACTTGGTGTGCGCGGGCTTCTAAATATTCAAATGGCAATCCAGGAAGATAAGCTCTACATCATCGAAGTGAATCCACGCGCATCGCGCACAGTACCTTTTGTAAGCAAGGCTGTTGGACTGTTACTTGCGCAGGCTGCTACAGAGATCATGATGGGCAAAACAATTCAGGACGTAGTTCCCCCACATATTCGCGAAGGGAAACCTAAGTATACTGCCGTTAAAGAAGTGGTAATTCCATTCTTCCGATTCCCTGGATCTGATATTATCCTCGGGCCAGAAATGAAATCCACGGGCGAAGTCATGGGGCTTGCACCTACGTTTGAAGAGGCCTATGTTAAGGCCATGATTGGCGCCGGTGAAAAGATTCCGGAGGGCGGAAATGTTTTTATCAGCGTTAACAGTATCGCCAAACAACGCCTCGCAACAGAAGTCAAGATCCTGCGTGATATGGGCTACAAACTGTTTGCAACAGAGGGCACAGCTGATTTCTTAATCAAGAAAGGAATTGAAGTTACCGTTCTACATAAACTGCGCGATGGTCAGCACCCAAATCCTCTCGACGAGATTGCCACCGGAAAACTTGGCATAATCATAAACATTCCGTATTCAAAAAGCACACGCGATGATGCATTCTTGATT
Source organism: Spirochaetia bacterium (assembly GCA_021413825.1). Classification (GTDB taxonomy): domain Bacteria; phylum Spirochaetota; class Leptospiria; order Leptospirales; family Leptonemataceae; genus JAEUSB01. The sequence continues at coordinate 27,594 of JAIOPQ010000052.1, forward strand.
CGCCAGGAAGCCATCAGAAACGGAATTCTGTGCATTACAACAGTTCCAGGCGTGCGCGCCTTTGTCCGCGGCTTAAAGCAAATGCGTAATCAGAAGTTCAGCGTTAAGTCGCTCCAGGAAATTCACAAGCATTGATCAGTCACCGTTTGATTGCGAAAGCGACTCAATAAATTTCTCAATTACTTCAATGTGTTCGCGTTCCGGCCGGTCAAAATCGGCAGCACCTGTATATAAATGCTGATCAAAGAAATGAAAATCGAATATCTTGAGTTCAAATTCTGGGAGCGTAATAATAATATTCTCAGTGTGAATGTCGTAGATTAGTTTTTCGCGCACAGCTAGATCCTGCGTAAAACGAATCAATCTTCTAAAATCATCTGTAATCTTAAGTAAAATTTTCTTTTTGATTCTGCCGAAACGTTCTCCGTCAAATGTAAAATCATATCGGGGTGAAAGCGCGCGCGCCAAATTGGATTGATCCGAGGGACGCACAGCACGCGCGAACTCCTTTAAATGACGCCCAAGGAGCATGATCTGACTATCCATCGGTGTGATCTTCTCTGAATGATCGCCGGTTAGGAATTTCTTGCGATATCTGATTCCCATAAAAAATCGCGTGGGCAAAACCAGATCTGGCAAAGCTTCGCGCACTTTCCAGTAATGGAACCGCTCCATCCCCAGGCGATAGAACTTAAAATCCAGGCGTTCGCGTCTGCTTCCACGCTTTCCGGCTGCCAGATGTTCCAGGAGCTGAAGCTCTTCTTCACTTAGAAACTGTTCTTTGTTTGCTGCTACCTGACGGAACGTTGAACCAATAATTGGATCCGATGGTAGAATTTCTTTTGAAATCTTTAAGACCATGCGCCAGGGTAAACTGTAGACGAACTTATACGATCCTCGACCCGTGTAGGCTTCCGGCGAAATCGGCATGAAGTCTTCCAGGAATGGTTGATTGTGTTTCCAGTTCAGTCTAAGTACATGACTAACCGGATACATCTTTTCGTAGATTCTCCGGGGTAAACTGGACTCGCGTAAACGAAAGTCCACTGGCATTTGATCCGGACTTGGAGCCTGCATTTCGCGGTAGCGCCTGAATGCTGATTCCATCCATTCGTCGCTAAAAGAATCGATGACGCTCTTCATTCGATCCCCCGCCTCACGACTCCGTTCGGTCATGCGATCGCGTGCTTGCCGCACTCTGCCCTCTACGCGGCGAAAGATATCGGTGAACTTCATACCAGGATCTCCCTGTACACCTTCAAGGTGTCCTTCACTGTGCGCTCTACGCTAAAATCCTTTACCCTTTTCTTGTTGTAAGCCGCGAATCTACGTCGCATAGCCCCGTCCAGAACCAGCATCTTGAGTGACTCGGCCAGGGCTTCAAAATTCCCCACCGGCGTTACAAAACCGCCTCGCTTAGAATCTATCATTTCAGGAAGGCCACCACCATCGGTGGCTGCAACCGGCAATCCAGACGCCATTGCTTCGAGCACAGATGTGCCAAGTCCTTCTTCCTTGGAGCTCATGCCCAGGATATCGAATGTAGCAAAGAAACTCATCACGTCAGATCTAAAGCCCGTAAAGATGATTCGCTTTCCTGATTTAGGATCAGCGATACCGGGAATGGAGGCAGCCAGTGTTTTGTACTCAGCTTCACGATCCCCGTCACCTACGAGCATGAGTACGGTCTCTGGCATTCTAAACGACTTCTTGCCCAGCTTGATACTCTTTCCGGTATCAGGCAGAAGTCCATACGCTCGAATTAGGGTGCGCTGGTCCTTATGATCTACAAGGGCCCCCACATTTCCAATTACGAGTTTTCTACCCAGATTGAATTCGCGCCGAATTGCAGATCCACCGTCAGGTTTCCTGTATCGCGACAGGTCGATTCCGGAGAAGGCCAGGCTGATTTTGGATTCAGGCACTCCATCCTCAATCAGAATGTTTCGGACGTTATTCGAAATTGCAATGAACCGATCCACCCAACGGTTTTTGTATTTTAGAATTGATAGGCCACGGACGTGAAAATCGACTCGTCTGGTTACGACCAGACTTACATTGGGATTCATCATGCGAGCCAGTAGCCCGATTGAATGCATGTGTGCTGTATGCGCGTGAAGAATCTTGAAGCCACGCTCCTGCGCAAGTCTTGCAATTTGTTTAGCAGATATGACGTCGAGCTCACTACCCACTGCAATTGCAATAAACTCAATTCCTGCTCTCGTTGCGCGATCTTCCAGAGCAGATCCGGGACGACCCACAATAGCTTGATGGATTCCCAGGCGTGCCAGTCCTTGCGCCAGATACAGAGTCTGTTGTTCGCCTCCGCGCCACGTTCTGGCAGCATTCAAATGTAGTACGGAGGGCTTCAAAATTATTCCGCGAGAACTGACGAAACCTTTGCAGAATAGTCGTGATGCAAACGTGCGCCAGGGATCTGGACGATTTCTGAAGCCAGGTAATTTCCCCAACGGGCTGATTTTATTGCGGAATGGTCGTGGGTGAGTGCAAATAGAGTTCCGCCGGCAAACGAATCTCCCGCACCGTTAGTATCCATGGCCTGAACTGGAAACCCCGGGACGCGCGTAAACAGCCCATCCTCGATCACTATGGCACCATGTTCGCTATTGGTGATGAAAGCTTTGGACGTCAGGCGACCAACGAATTTCGCCGCTTCTTCAAGATCATCGATCTCACTGAAACTCTTGACTTCCGGTGCGTTACAGAATATAACATCGCAGTAATCCTTTACAAACTTGCGGAAATCTTCGCGGAACGGTTGGACTAAGAAGCTATCAGAAAACGTGAACGATACTGGAACACCGTTCTTCTTTCCGAGTTCTGCCGCTCGAATGGACGCTGCGCGAGTGCCGTCACCTGACCATAGATATCCCTCGATATAAATAATTCTGCTCTGTTTGATTTTTTCTTCGTCGATGTCAGACGCATCTAGCTGAATTGAAACCCCAAGGTGCGTGAGCATAGTCCGCTCCGCATCAGGCGTGGTAAGCACTACACACGTTCCAGTTGCTCCTTCTGTTTCATTCATTGGATTTACATCGAAATGAATGCCGGCAGCCAGCAGATCCTGTCTGTAGAATTCTCCGTTTGTATCGCGCGAGACCTTGCCAGTATAGAATGCTGTTCCGCCACTTCTGGAAATTGCTATCATGGTGTTAGCGGCAGAACCGCCGCTGCGCAGTTCCAGGCTGTGTTCTGAAAGTGATCGCAGCACATTCGCCTGCTTTTCAGCCCCTACGAGGGTCATCGATCCTGGAGCTAGATCATGTTCGCGGACAAAATCTGCGTCCACAAAAGCAAGCGTATCAACAAGAGCATTCCCTACACCGTACACATCAACTCGTTTCATATCGCACTTTGCGCCTGGCGGGCAGCGCGGCAAGTAAAATGAATTTGCAGCACAATCGGTTTCCTGGACCTTGTTTCATGGGCCTGCAGTACCGCAAATTATTTGCCTGGGCGGCCCTCGGTGCAGGAAGCATCTCCGTTCATCGTATTTACTTTCTATTCCACTATCGAACCAATGAAGATTGGCCAGATATCCTTGCTGCTCTCTTTGCAGGTGTGCGATTCGATCTGGCATCTGCTCCAATCGCCACTGGAACGTATATACTTCTACTGACATTGCTCGCCCATTTTCGCGGCAGGATTCCGGAGATTGCTTCCAGAGTGGTCCTGGCGATGCAGATTCTCTGGCTTGCAATCATCCATACAGCACTCTATGCGAGCACATTTAACTTTGGAGTAAACGAGAAGCTCCTGGGCTGGGAGTTTTTCGCGTATTTAGGCGACCTGCCCAATTTATATATGGGAACATTCGACAAAGACATTGGGGCTGCGCTCTTCTATGCATCAATCCCGATTGCTGCAATTACAATAGCAGTAGTTGTCTTCGTGCGCTCAGGAGGGTTCAGGTCGAAGGAGCCCGAAGCTTTCCGCTTAACGTTCCAGTGGAAGGCCCTGGTCACTACAGTCCTTGTCCTTTCAGTGATTACCGTGATGGTCAGAGGAGGATTTCAACAGAGTCCAATTCGCACGGCGGACGCAATGACGACTGACTCCCCCTATCTAAATAACGTTCATCTGAACGGAATCTTTACTGTAATCAACGATTCGAGAGATTCCCTGGAATTCAAACCGTTCTTTCCCGAGGAAGAAAATCTTACATTCATTAACACTATGCTTGGGTCCGGGAAGATTTCCCCAGAATTCCCATTGCTCAGAAAAATGCCCCCACGCACTATCCCCGGAAAAGCCAGACCCAATATAGTCCTTGTTGTCCTTGAATCGTTTACTGCAAAATTTCTGGAGGCGCACGGATATGATCCGGGGATTGCCCCCAACTTAAATCGTTTGATCAAACAGGGTGTTTACTTTGAACGATTTTATGCTACCGGCGGCAGAAGTGCCAATGGCCTGTTTGCAATGTTCACAGGAATTCCAGACCGTGCAGGCAGAACAATTCTCAGATCCTCGCAAGTTCAAAATCGATTTGGTGGCCTTGGGACTCTGCTTGAATCAAAGGGCTATCGCACGTTCTTTGTTCACGGCGGCGATTTGAAGTTTGACAATCTAAATACCGCTTTACCGCATTTTGGATTTACAGAATCCTACGGCAGGGATGAAATCCTCAAAAGTGGATTCAAGGCCAGCACAAATGTACTCGGACTTGATGACGCAGACATGTTCAAATTTGTATTGTCGCGTATGGACAAGGGTGGCCCGTTTATGGGAGTTGTGTTTACACAGAACACGCACTATCCCTACATCGCGCCGGACACCAGGGACTATTCCAGGGATCGCATCCAGAATCTATTCCTGTCGAGTTATCATTATGTTGATTCGGTAATCGGGCAATTTGTAAATGAACTTGCAACCAAATCCTACGCCAGCGATACCATAGTGTTGTTCGTCGCAGACCATACACATCATGCGGGCCTGAACTATCTTGAAGATCGACATATCCCATTTTTAATTTACGCGCCAGGCCGATTCGCGCCAAAACGCGATTCAGCAATCGCAAGTCAACTGGACGTGCTCCCCGCAATCGTTTCGCTCAGTGGTGGCAATCAAATCTACGCAGCCATGGGAACTGATATAGCATACCGCGCAGGTCTTACAAGTGGGCAACGCGAGCTTACCGGGAACACGGAGAGTTTTGCGTTTTTTGCCGGTGGTTCAAATACGAATTCGATCGGATGGATTGAAAAGAACCGCATTGGCCTTCGCTGGCTGGACAGGGACGTTCCATTGTTACTGACAGCGGATCCGCCAATTAAAATGGAAAATCTGGCTGGAGCAGAACCGGCCGTGATGAAATCCCTGTTGACCAAGCTTGAGCACTATCACCAATACGCGCGTACATTGGAAAAAGAGAATCGAATATGGCCAGAACCTGAGATTCTTGCTAAACTGGAGAAAGGTACGAATTGAATTACGGTTTTCTGCGCAACTACTCTGAATATCGGGAACACAATGACCGAACTGCTGGCGAACAATTCGCAAGCAACATGCACCGACTCCTCGGAATCTGGTCGGAACGCGGCAGGCCAGAAGAGGAATTCGTGGATCAATTTCAGGAATTCATGGAAGATCTCCAATCGGTCCCCCCGGATCAAAACGATTTGCTCGACCTGGGAATCATGCACGCATTGGAAGCGGTCAATCTCCACAAAGAAGGAAGACCAGATGAAGCACTTCGCATAGCCTCGGAAGCTCGCTTTCCATTTCTAGCCTATCTGGACGAAGATTCATACAGGCACACCACGAGCGTTGTATTTCATGAAATTGATTTTCAGATCTATGAAAGAATCCAGGGAAATTTTCCCCACGAGGCCGCACGCAACTTTCTTTTAAACATTAAACGTACCGATCTATGGGCTGCAATCCGCTATCTGGAAGGCCTGGAAAATAGAACGGATGCCATTGAACTACTTGCAAACATGATGCAGAGACGCACGGTTCTTCCGGAGCGTTTGATTCTCCTGGCATTCTGGGTTTTACTCGATCCCGAATTGTTAAACTCAGACGCACGGCCTGTATTTGAAGAAGAAGGACTACTCGAATCTATCTCCCGGGTTGCCAGGCCAGAAATGGCAGCGGATGGTCTCGACGCTTCGTGGACAGAACGGCTCGATCCCATATTTGAAAATGAAATTCTGTTTTTTATGCAGGCCTATTTTGAAATTAGCGGATCACCCCTGAGTCCAGGCTGGGTTTGCTTGCTTGAGAAGAGTATTGCGAATCACTGGCGCGTTGTTGTTCCGGATTTTCCGGATGAAATCCACGAACCCAATCCTGAATTTGCAGGAAGCATTCTGCATCTGCTCGAGGATGAGCAACTGGAGAGCCTTTTGAAAACCAGTCTCATTCTTCCTCTCTTTATGGAACACATGGAGCGCTACGTCGATTTTTCATTCTACGAGATATCATCGGGCCTTTCAAGATTAGAGGATATATTTCTTGAGGAACTCACCCATGGACTGGATCGGCTGGTTGCGTCTGAGGTTTCTGATCTTTTGCGCGCAAGGCTGGAAGAGTCGGCAGAACTGCTGAGTTGCAGCCTTGTAAGCGAGGACAATCGTCTTCAAATCAGAAGAAAACACATATGACACCAGGATTCTTTCAGATCACTCTAAAACTCTTTCTATTGCGTGGCGAGGAAATGCTAATACTGCGCGACCGTGACAGTAAGCTTGGGGATTTACCTGGTGGAAGACTTTCAGCAGAGGAAATCTATTTGCCATTTTCCAAACCGCTGGCCCGTGAAATCGAAGAGGAACTGGGCACACTCACCTACGATCTAAACCCGGAGCCTGCATTTCTATTTCCCCATCGCATTCAAAATGGAAATCACCCGGCCCTTGGGATTGCATTTATCGCTGACTACAAAACAGGCCGGGTACAACTTTCAGACGAACATGACTGGATGGATTGGGTAAATGTGCGAACCTTCACGCCAGCCCCTTTCTTCAAAGAGCATTTACTCGACGCTGTCGTCCGATTTCAAAGCGGCTTTGACCTGATTCGTAGCAAAACCCCGACCAAGTAAGCGCCTTTCCAGTTTTTCTGGGTCATTGTTGGCCTTTCCATTCTGAAGTCTGCCGGCATACTTTCGCGCAGCTTCAGCGAACTGTTCGTCCATTCGTGCAAGCTCAGGCTTAAACAGATGATTTGGAACACCCAGTCCGGAAAGTTCGCGCGCAATATAGAAAGGACCGTATCCGTTTTCCATTCTATAGCGAATTCTATTATCAGAAAATCGTCTATCGTCAGCAAAACCAGCGTCGAGCAGCGCCTGAATCAATGGCTGAATCTCTGATTCACTGCAAATGCTCTTCCTGCGCAGATAACGTTTGATCTCTTCAATTGAACGATCGCGGTAGTTCAAGAAGCGAATTATGCTATCTGGAATATTCATAATGGTTTTCTACAGTGGAAATTCATAAATGCGTCTCCAGACTTGAGCTTTCTCTGCTTATAATCCCCTTCTGGAGATCCAACATCGAGTCCTGCCTTGCGAACCAGATCCTGGATTTCTTCTGCTGAATAGAACTTTTGAGTGTGAGTTTCTACCTCAGTTTTCATTCCGTTCTGAAATGTTAGGTGCGACGTAAGGGTTTCATCAGCCTCGTCATAATAGTTTGTCCAATGCAGATAGACATCGTTAACTAGCTCCTCACGAATTTTTCCGTCAAACTCCTGGACCATATTCTCCCTGGTTACAGCATCAAATGAATAGAGACCGCCAGGACGTAAGATCCGCTCAACTTCACGGAAATGCAGAATAAGACTATCTGGATCGACCAGATAGTTGACGCTATCGTGGGTGCAAACCGCCCAGTCAGTGAAGTTGGCTTTGAGAGGCACCGATGTCAGGCTTCCCTTCTTAATGTCAGCAAGCCCGGCAAGCTTCAATCTGGCCAGGGCTAACATGGGTGCCGAACTATCGACACCCGTCGCCGGCAGAGTGCAAGTCGCAAGGATGGTCTTAAGCAGCTCACCTGTGCCGCAGGCCAGATCGACCAGTCGCTCGCGAGTGCCGGCATGCGCGCGCAGATAAGCTACCCAGGTCTTCATGGGCACGTGACTCATCAGCTGATCATAGACTTGAGCGAACGCTGAGTAAGGCGGAACTGCCTGAGCAATCATGGGGCCAGCCCTATGCAAATTTGAACGATTATTTGGGGTAAAATCACTTTTTTTCTTGCCATGCAATAGAGATAGACTCAGGCTCGCTTATGAGACATAATCTCAGACTGGTCGCATTGCGCCTGGCGACCCGGAGTAATACATGATTGAAATGCCAGTAGTTCTATTCCTGGTTGCAAGCGCTTTTCTTGGTTCGGTTGCTTTTGCGATCTTTCTGCGGCGCATGGACACGCCATCCCTTAAGCTCAACCAGGTCCGTCGCCAGGGTGAACTGCAAACTGAGAAGCTGGACGAAATTGCAAAAGTTCAAATCCAATTGATCCGCGATGCAACAATCGAATTCGAACTCATGGTGCGCCAGTCTAGAAAGCTCAAAGAAGAATTGAAGCTGGACCTTGATCAATATCAAACCAAAATCCAGGCACTGCGCGACGATCGCGAAATTCTTGAAACGATTTCAATGGACTTGGCCCAGGTTGCTGGCAGTGCAAAAGCTGTAGCCTCGCAGGTGGATCGCCTCGATTCAGGTCTGCAGAGACTTGCATTTGCCCAGGAAGAAATGGGAAGCATCCGCAAAAGCCTGGACGGGCTACAGCACGTTGCAGAGCGAAAAGGACAGGAAGCAGAATTGCGCCTTGGTGAAATCATGGGTCGCCTCATTCAAGATGCAGAGACAAGCACCAGGATGCTAACGGATCAGACTCATGCAAATGTGCAGGGAATCAAAGAAGAGTTTCAGGATATTTCTTATAAGATGGAAGAGCAATTCAAACAGATGCAACTTGCGTCTGAACGAATCTCTTCCCTCAACATGCGTCTTGATGAGAAATGGGCGCTCGATGCTACGCGACTGGATGAGAAGTTCGCGCACCAGGAGCGGAACTATATGGACCGGATTACTTCGATTGAAACAGGCCTTGCCGGAATTCGCACATCAGCGGTGGAAGCCCTCAAGAGCGACTTGAGCCATATTCGTAAGGATCTCGATGGGTTTAACCTGGAAGGGATTGCACGTCGCGATGAGATCATAAGCGAAACACGGCGCATGGCTGAGGTAATGAACGGCCAGATTGCCGACTTCCAGGAAAAACACCTGGCAGCAGAGTCTAAACTCCAGCGTATTTCAGAACAACAAAAAACAATTCTTAAAGATCGTATGGATACTCTGACTCGCGAGTGGGATTTGATCGAACAGAAACGAATCACCGATATTGAAAATCGAATTCGGGGAATTGAAGACGAATACGCTAGAATGCGCGAAACTCACGCAGAAAATCTCGATCGTGAAGCGCATGCAGTCATCGAACAGATTCACGCTGAATCAGGCGAGGCAGCAAGTCTGCTACGCGATACTCGAATCCTTGAAGAAGAAAATCTGGTGCGAATCAAACAGGAAGTGCTCCAGGTGCGCGAGGATCTGCAGGAAAAACACAGAAAGATCGATACATCGATCCTGGAAGCGTCACGTATTCGTGCTCGAGTGGAAGAATATGCAGATCGTGTGCGCGAAGAAATTGCAGCATCTTCCAATGAGATCATCAAAGCCATGGGCGACAAAGCTGAGAAGTTCCTTGAGGAACAGGATGTTAAACTTGGCCGCGTAAACCAGACTATCGACGATAAGATTTCGAAGCAGATTGTGCAACTTGTCGATCGCGGCCAGCTTCAGCTGGATGAGCTGGAAAAACGCACCGAGTATGCAATTAAAGACGCGCAAGAACGCATGAAAGATCAGATCGAACGTGCGCGTGAAGACTTCCGCAAAATGCGTGATGATGTTGGCCACGAAATGGAACTGGCGCAGGCCATGCGCGATGATATCTATGCTGAGATTGAAAAAGGAAAAACCCATATCAATGGAATTTCCGGTAAACTCGATGTGTTGAATCGTGCTGAGGCTTTGACTCTGAAGCTCGATGAAACTGTAGAAGTCCTCACAGAGCGTCTTGAAATGGCACTTGATGAGAACTCAAAACTCGACGAGTATGTTAAGAACTTTGAGGCTGTTCGAATCGGCAGACGCGAACTCGAGGCGGAACTCCGCCAGCTAGAAGATCAACGGGATCGAATTGCAGAAACAGAAAAAATGGTTACGCGCGTCCATGCCCAGGCTGCAGAAATCAAGGCACGCTTTGGCGAACTGGAACAATCTGAGGAAGTCGCAGAACGTCTGGAAGAGCGCATGAATTCTCTGCTTGAGATGCAGGCTGAATTCGAAAAATCCTACAATGACATTATGGAAAAACGCAAACTGCTTGAGCAGGCATTGCGTGCAATGGAAGCTTCAAAGAAGCTTGCTCAGGATTCAAGAGCGGCTGCAGAAAACCTGCTCGGTCGTGTGGATCGAGCGGAATACAGGCAGACAGAAGTAGAGAAAAATATCCAGGGAATGGAATCACGTTCCGTTCACCTGGGCAAACTCGAAAAGGAAATAGAGAAAGTAGAATCACGCTTTATGCAGATGGAAGGCCTCATGGTCGACCTCGAAGAAAAACAGAAGCAGATTGGATCTATGTTCCGTAAAATCGATGAGATCCGGACACAGGGCGAAGAATTCCGTACGGAACTGGAGTCTACGGTCGTGGAAGCGGATGAAAAAATGGATAAGCTGACTGCATTCTATCAAACCGTTGAGAGACTTGTAGATTCAAATCTAGAAAAAGCTCTGGAAGAAACCAAACCGGACACAAAGAAATCCAAACGCAGAACCGGAAGTGAAGCTCTTAAAAAAGAAAGCATTCTCAGCCTGCATTTAAATCACAAATGGGACGCAGACTTGATTGCGGATCGTCTCAAGATGGATCCCGCTACGGTGCGAGCGATCATCAACCACGCATAGCCTCAGGAAGGATTTACCACAGCCAGTCAAGTTCGCTCGTAAGTAAACTTGTCCGCAGATAGATACAGATGAACGCAGATATGAATCTATCACATCGCGCATTTCCGGGTGCAAGGCCATCTGAATCTGCGTCCATCTGTGGAACGTTCCTCTCCGCCGCCCGTGGTTAACGTTCAAATCGGCTCAAATACTGCTGAGTTTTCAGGACCTTCGTGGATTCTGATTGAAACGATCTTTCCGCCATCGCGTAACGCTTCCTGTTTGAGCCCAGAATGAAACCAGCGTGCAATGTTTTCTGATGTGGGATTGATGCCCTTAAATTCAGGGAGGTTGTTGATGACAACATGCTCAAGTCTGTCTACCAGCTGATCCAATCGCTTTCGCGCAGATAAATAATCAAATGCAATGCCGTCTTCGCGTACACCATTTGAAACATTAGCGAGGGTAACCTCAACCAGCCATGAATGCCCGTGCAAAGGCTCGTCTGAACCATCGGGAAAATACTTATACAGAAAGTGGCTGGCTTCAAATCGGCCCTGGATGCGAACTTCAAATCGTCCAGCCTGGGTTTCAAAGCCTGCGAACAGAGGGATCAGTTCTGGATGTGCGTTTTGGTCAAAGTTCATGCTTCACTTGCGAGAACATACGCATCAGGGCATTCGACCATAAATTTTTTGTTGACCGGACCCCAAAAAACCGACTAACTGTTAGTGCAGTTCTAATTCTATTAAAAGGAGGTGATCCAATGTCTGATTCTGCAACAAAACAAAGGTTCACAGGCAACATGACGGTAGGAGAAGCTATGCAGCTTCATTCCGAGGCCGGTCTAGTATTCTCAAGCTATCATCTCGGTGGATGTTCTCATTGCTCTATTAACGAGCTGGAAACTATTGAGCAGGTATGCGGTGGATACGGTGTGCCGGTAGATCAACTCCTGGAAAGCCTGAACAACCTTCTGGATCAGTGATGCAGCGCGAGCCGGGTTTCGCCCGGCTCGTGATTTCACGTTTAGCGCCCTTACTTCTTTGCGCTCAATTCCTCAAAGTACCTGTTTAACAAAGCCAATCCCCAACCGCTGGCACCCCTGGTTCTGGGTCCGTAGCCTTTTGAATGCCAGGCAATTCCTGCAATGTCAAAGTGCGCCCACGGAATCTTTTTCTCCACGAACTTTGCGAGGAAACGATAGGCGGTAATTGTTCCGCCATCACGACCTGCAATGTTTCTGATATCTGCAATGTCTGATTTCAAATTCGCACTGTACTGTTTCCAGTGTGGCATCCGCCATGTGCGATCCAAAGAACGCCTGGACATGCGATCGATTTGTGTGGCAAGTTCATCGTCTGAAGTGAGGACTGCTGCAGTTTCATGGCCAAGCGCAACCACGCAGGCACCTGTAAGCGTTGCAAAATCAAACATCAATCCTGGCTGGAAATTCTTGGAAGCAAACGCGAGCAAATCGCCCAGAACCAGGCGCCCTTCTGCATCTGTATTCTGAATTTCAACCGTCACTCCGTTATACGCAGTGTACACATCACCTGGCTTGATTGCATTTCCACCTGGCATGTTTTCTGCAATTCCAACGATTCCCATTACGTGCACCGGAAGCTTGCGACGCGACGCAAGTGCAAGGGCATGCACTACGATTGCAGCGCCGCACATGTCATACTTCATTTCATGCATTTCACCGGCTGGCTTGATTGAAATTCCACCCGTATCGAAAGTGATTCCCTTTCCTACCAGAACCATTGGCTTCTTATTCTTAAACGATTTGGGCTTGTATTCAAGCACCATCATGCGAGGCGGAATCTTAGATCCCTTGCCTACTGAAACGATTCCACCACAACCTAGCTTTTCAAGTTCTGCCATGGAATACACTTTGAGCTTCACGCCATGTTTGTGGGTAAGGCTCTCTGTATAGGTCTGAAAATATTCAGGATGAAAGTAATTGCCTGGAAGCGATTCTACAAAACGCATCTGATTTGTAAGTTCACCTACGGCCACGCCGCGTTCAATTGCATCGTTTAAACCCTTCTTCAGGAAATCGCATTCCAGATGGATCTGCGTTGGTTTTTTTGCCGTGGCCTTCGCTGGCTTGCTCTTAAGCGACTCCATAGGGTCAGATCCCATTAAAAGAGATGTAACAGCCTGGCTTACAAGTTCTTCATCAGAAAGCGGCGCATAGTAATCATTGTTTGATTCTTCATCTGGATCTTCACCGTCCCCCGAACCACCGTTGGATGAGCGCATGGCGCTTGAGATCTCAGAAGAAAGCACAAGCACAAACGATTTGCCTTCATAGCGAACCAGTTTGGGTGCGAGTGTTATCATGAGTCCCGCAAGAGTATCCGGATGAAATGATTCAACGGAACCCAGGCCAACTAAAATTGCTCCGCGCGGCGTTAGATCTAGAATCTCACCCGCCCTGGCGGTGAATGTTTTTGCAAATACAAAATCGTCTATCAGACGCGGAAGATCTCCTTTGAGAGCGAGCTTCTTTGTAGAGAAGCCCTTGAACACTGGAAGAATACGCACGGCCTGGGCCGTTGGTTTGCCGGTCTTGATAATAAGCGCCGGCGACGGGATTTCAAATGGAATGTTTTTCACTCAGGCTACATCCTTGAGGACTTCATCTGCATGACCATCTGGACGGACGCGCTGGTATACTTTCTTAATGTTTAAGTTTGAATCGAGCAGGAACGTTGTGCGTGCCACACCCATGTAGTGTTTGCCGTACATTGATTTTTCTTGCCACACCTTTGCCGCTTCGCATAGCGAATGATCTTCATCAGCGATCAACGGAAAATTAAGCGAATGCTTTGACGTAAATTTCTGATGTGCAGCTGCTGAATCGGGTGATACTCCTACAACGTTCCAGCCTTTGCTCTTGAGCTGTGATTCACTATCGCGGAAATTGCAAGCCTCAACCGTGCAACCCGGTGTGTCATCTTTAGGATAGAAGTACAACACCAGGCCGTTTGAACCAATCAGGCTCGAAAGCTGTACAGTTTGCCCGTTCGTTAGTTGAACGGGCCTGTCTTCGATTCGCGAAGGATACACAACGGCTGGCTTTTCAGTTTCAGGAACCGCAGGTGCAACTGTTGGAGCTGAAACCGGCTTACGTACCGGAGCAACTTTGCGCTTAACTACTTTTGCAGGCTTACTGGCCTTTTTCGAGGTCTTCTTTGCTGCTTTCTTTGGAGCAAGCTTCTTAACGGGCTTTGCTGCCTTCTTTTTCTTAACGATCTTCTTCTTAGGGGCCGCCTTACGTGGGGCGGATTTTTTGGACTTCTTTGATGGGGATTTTTTTGATTTCTTTGCCATGGCGGATACTAGAAAAATCCAGTGCCCGGTGTATGAAAATTTTATTTTATTAAGGCGAAGAAATTTCTAGATGGTTGAAAAGGAATACCAAATGCAAAATGCACAAAAAGTCATCATCATTGGAAGCGGCCCGGCCGGTCACACAGCGGCCATTTATGCAGCGCGCGCCGGACTCACCCCAGTAATGTACGAAGGATTCATGGCAGGCGGTGTAGCCGCAGGCGGACAGCTTACCACCACAACAGAAGTGGAGAATTTCCCGGGATTTCCGGATGGAATCACAGGCCCAGAGCTGATGGATCGTATGCGCGCTCAATCACAGAAATATGGAACTACAGTTCATACAGAAACCATCGAAAAAGTCGATTTCACCAGTCGTCCCTTCAAAGTCTACAGCCAGAACGATCCAGAAACACCTATCCTGGCTCAATCTGTGATCATCGCGACTGGCGCAACAGCCAAAACTCTTCCGATCCAGGGATTCGGTGACTACTGGCAGAAAGGTATCTCAGCCTGCGCTGTATGTGATGGTTCGCTTCCGATCTTCAAAAATGTTCCGTTATTCGTCGTGGGCGGCGGCGATTCAGCCTGTGAAGAAGCTACGTATCTGTCTCGCTTTGCCTCGCGCGTATATCTGGTCCATCGTCGCGACAAACTGCGTGCATCTACCATCATGCAGGACCGAGTTCTCTCAAACAACAAGATCGAAATCCTCTGGAACTCTGAAATCTCAGCCGCTGCAGGCGATGGAAAGAAGCTCGGAAGCGTTACAATCCATCATCTGGACAACGGCGCAAACCAGCAACGTGATGCGGGCGGACTCTTCTTTGCAATTGGTCATAAGCCAAATACGGATGTATTCAAGGGCCTTCTTGAAATGGACGCGGATGGGTATCTGGTTACAAAACCCGGCACAGCACAAACCAACGTAGAAGGTGTATTTGCAGCAGGCGACGTTCAGGATAAACGGTATCGCCAGGCTATCACAGCGGCAGGTTCGGGCTGCATGGCAGCTCTCGAAGCAGAACGCTGGCTCGCCCTCGCTGGAATTCATTAGCGCCTAACGTTTCGGTGGGAATTTAACCGCGGAGCTAGCGGGGAGCGCAGAGTTTAAAAAACTGAACCGCACAGCACAGTCGATGAGTTGCCTGGGCGTTTGAAATGGTTGTGGGCGCCGATTTCTTCAGTCTGGGATTTTCGTGCAGAACGCTATTGGGGGATTGTATGAACCGACCCCTTCAGTGGAAGTTGATGACTCCCATGGCCTCTTTTGTGCAAATCGGACCGTGGTTTAATCTCCCCTTTGTTTTTCGTGTAAGGTTCCCTCACTCTGCGCTCATTGAGTCCTCTGCGGTTCAACCCCGAGTCAAAATCTGAAAATCTTTCACTTGCACACTGAAGTGTAAGCCCCGATACTGTCAGGTCGCACTTTTTCTTATGCGACATAATCACGGAAGAGACATAAGCGGATAATTGCGGGACATGGTAGTCGAAGAAAAATGGAATTCAGTTTTAACTGAACTGGCTGGAGAAATACCCGGTCCGCTATTCCGGACGCTCATTAAACCCGTTCAGATTACGCGCACCGATGATTTACTCGAGTTACACGTTGAAGATGAACGCAAGCTAAAGCACATAACGTCCAACTATCTGGGTTCAATTGAACGGGCCTGGAAGAAGCAGGTGTCAGCAGGTAGAATTCGCCTGCTACTTGCGGTGAAGTCTCCAGAGCCGGCCGCAGATTCAGATGCATCCCTGGAATCATTGGGAGAAAAAGCAAATTTCCGGCGTGAAAGGGTTGCTCCTTTTGTTCCGCATCCTCGCAACGCAGAGGCGATTAAGAGTCTCCTCGACCTGCGCCTTCCCGCGAGGCTTATTTTCTTGCGTGGCGATGTGTCGTCAGGCAAGAGTCATTTACTCAAGCAGCTTCAAAACAAAGCGCAGCTTGCTGGATGGAAAACGGAATATACTACGCTTGAAAGTTTTATAACTGAATTTGCCCTGGCATGCAAAACAAAGGCCACGGCCGATTTCCGCACAAATCTAAAAAATCAAAAACTTCTGCTTATAGACGATTTGCAATTTATCAAATCTGGGGCAAAACAAACCCAGGAAGAACTGCGGCACCTGGTTGAGCATTGCATTTCACGTGGGAACACAATCGTATTCGCATCTGATCGTGATCACTCGGCATTGCCTTTGCGCGAAGATCTGGCCTCACGCTTTGCAGGGGCCTATTCGCTTGAACTTCTGGCTCCAGATGAAGCCACCAGGCTTGCGATCGCGGAAGTTCAGACAATGGAGCTTGGGATTCCATTCGATTCGATGGTTCAGCGCATTGCCAATCGCATAACAGACGTGCGGCGACTAAAGAGTGCGCTGAGTGCTCTGGCAAATGGCCAATCGGTTGACATCGGACTTGGACCGGTGCGCCCGGAGGAAGTTGTAGAAAAGACGGCCAGGGTGCTTGGAATCCCTGCTGCGCATATCATGGGGCCAGGTCGAGAAAAACGCGTCGCATATGCCAGGCACCTGGCAATGTATATCTGCCACTGCCATCTGGACTTGAGTCTGATTCAGATTGCAAATGCGTTTGGAAGAAAGCACCATACAGCCGTGCTATACGCCATTGACCGCGCCCGGGAGCAACTTGAGCTGGATTTGTTCTATTCGGAGCACTTACAGAGCATCATTTCTGCTCTGAGACTTCGTTGAGTTTTTTTAGGTCCGGCCGATGATGGTATGGTGAAACTATGGAAGTTATTTCATAAAAACGGAAAGGTTGAATCGACCGGCGCTTTCAGAAATGATGCGCGCACTGGAATCTGGGTATTCTACGATACTGAAAGCAAGAAAAGCGGCGAAGGTGAATACCGCGCGGGAATGAAAGAAGGACCCTGGGTCTTCTACTATGGGAGCGGACAGATTTCGAGCAAGGGATCGTATCGCTCAAACGAAGCTACAGGTTTCTGGGAATACTATTTTCAGCGCGGCCAACCATTTCAATCGGGTAATTTTCAATCGGATGTGCGAATCGGCACCTGGAATGTTTGTGTCAGTCCATCGGGTCCATGTGGAAAGGAAGTCTACAACACAGGCCTAACATCTGGAGCACCGCGCGTTTCTGGTTTGAATCCGGCGCAGATGCCTTCTCAGGACATCAAGACCGGGCGAACCAACCCTGGGGCATTTCTGGATTCCATGGAAGGAGAAGTTCCGGACAAAGTTCCCTCTTCATTGAAAGGTACCTGGAACGACTAAGCGTTTTCTTTTTTGTTGCGTACCAACCTGATCCTAACACCGTGAACCGGTGGATTTTCCCCATCTTCATATCCTTGATGCAGACCAGTTCAGTCGCGTCGACCTTGAGAACGTCCTGACCGGAACAGCGCGAATCGAAAAACTCCTGGGTGCAAACAAGGCATTCGGTCTACTCGATGGAAAAATTCTGGCATCACTCTTCTTCGAGTCTTCCACTCGCACGCGGCTTAGCTTTGAAACAGCGATGAATCGTCTGGGCGGTCGCGTAATTACAACCGTAGGATTTCAATTCTCTTCTATTAGTAAGGGTGAAACGCTCTACGACACAATGAAGATGATTGAAGCGTACGCCGACATTGCAGTCATTCGCCATCCAGTGGAAGGTTCAAGCCGGATCGCTGCTGGAGCCGTTTCAATTCCAGTTATCAATGCTGGCGATGGAATCGGTCAGCATCCAACGCAGGCTCTGCTGGATCTGTATACGATCTTCAAAGAGAAGAATGCTGTGGAAGGGTTGCGAATTGGATTCGTGGGCGATCTGAAATATGGACGCACAATTCATAGCCTGATCAAAATGCTCAGACATTACAATGTTGAAATTGTTCTCATCTCTCCGGTTGATCTTGCACTTCCAGAATCTTATCGGAAAGAATTGCGCCGTGAAAATGTGAAATTCGAAGAAACGGAGGATATCAAAGCCCTCTGGGACTGTGATGTTGCGTATATCACGCGAATTCAGGAAGAACGGTTTGCAGATCGTGCTGAATTTGAACGACTCAAAGACAGTTATACGATCAATCGAGCCTTCTTACTTGGGTCACGTAAACCCACGACCATTCTCCATCCCTTACCGCGCGTTGCTGAACTCTCGACAGACGTAGATGACATGCCAACTGCGGCCTATTTCCGACAGGCAGCTTACGGCGTTGCAGTCCGAATGGCACTGCTCATGCTTTGCTTGAAACAAGAAATTCCTGCAATCTGAACCCAACCAGAATCACGATTCGTTTATCTCAGCATTGCCAATTCGCAATCATGGCTTCCCGGATCGCTTCGATCTCCTCAGAATCGTCGTCACTCTCGGACTCATCATAAGACTTTGAATACATAATATTTCTCCCGCCTGGTAATTCATAACATCAGTAACGTAATCGAGTCTAGATTTTATTTTCCGCTCCCGCGAAATTCTGAGAAAAACAAGTGAGAAACATCCGAAAAAGTTGGAATTTCCTGGGTTTTGTTGGACTTTTACAGATCGGCCGATTTACCGTACGCGTTCAAAAACAATTCTGAGCATCGTCGCTTAACGTCTTAAGTTCTTTCGGTCGCTTGTAACCGCAATACTACATCAAGTCTTTGAGATGATCCAGAATCACTGTATTTTCAGGTGACCGGCTGAGTGCTTTTAGGAATGCCTTCCTGGCGCGTTCGCGATCCCCACTTTTCAGTAATAGCATGCCAAGCGAATCCAGGTAAGCAGGATGATCGGGTTTGCTTGTAACAGCCTGTTTGAGATGTTCGAGTGCTTCACCGAATTGCTCTTTTTTTCCTTGAACTGCAAGCAGGTATCCAAGGGAATTTCTGCTATTGTTGTTGCCCGGGTCAATGTCAAGAATTCGTCTGTGGGTTTGAATGGCATCTTCCGTTCGTGCGGTTTTTTCCTGCACATGGGCCAGCATTCCAAGCAGAGTTGCATTGGTTGGATCCATTTGCATCCGCTCCTTCAGCAGTATTTCTGCCTCAAGAAGTTCTCCATCCTGGACCAAACAGAATATACGCAGCGATTGAACTGCAGCAATTTCCACATAGTCTGGATATTGTTTTACCAGGTCTGCAAGGAATCCTGCAGCCGTTCTGAAATTTTCAATTAGATAGTAGCAGACGCCCAGTTCATGAAGCTCAATCGGCCCACTTCTTCCATCCTGGATCATTTGTTTCAATGACAGGATTCGCTCCAATACCTGTTTTTCGCGCATTTCTTGATTCATGGATTCATCTGCATTGTAGTTGCTGTAGTATCTAAACTGAGTCGTGTTATTGAAATTAATCCGTCTTCGAATGCGCGACAATCAGAGTCAGGATCATCATGCCAACCCATCTCGCTTTCAAACAATCGATACAGTTTTCCTTCCACTCCTTCTTCAAGAAGTTCGTATGCATCTTTATAAATTCTTCGGCCTTGCCTGGTCCATTTCACTGGTGGGTATGCGCCGTTGCCCGAATCTTGCGGGTAGTTTACATTCCAGACCACACGCGGAGAAAACTCGTCTATATTCTGCGCAAGCCACTCAGCCAGCCAGCGAGCAGGTTTTCTGAAATCCCCATCGTGTGGCCTAATAGGAGCACTCATTGCAATGGATTTCTTTCCGTGCAATGCCGCATGACGGGCCGCCCCAACGGTTCCGCTATAGTGCACGTCATCACCCAGGTTTACGCCATGATTGATTCCAGAAATCACAAGATCAAAATTGGGAAAATCAGACGTGAAGAGTGCTAAATTTACACAGTCCGTAGGATAGCCATTGACTGTGAACTTTCTAGGTGCGATTTCTTTAAGCAACAACCGTTCGCGCAAGCTCAAGGCCTGAGAAGTTGCGCTTCGCTCACGATCCGGGGCAATGCACCATATCTCACCGAACGACGCAAATGCCTGCTCAAGGTGCAACAGTCCGTTTGTAAAAAGGCCGTCATCGTTGGTAATTAGAACCTTCATCAAACGTTTGAAACTATCTTTACTAGCAATAGCCCGAACACCAGTACAGGAAGTCCCAAAATAGCGCCTAACGACATCGCAATCGAGCGCACAACATCCCGCAAGGGCATTTCATAAAGGAACTGAATGGATTTGACCAGATTAAATATTACCCACAGGTAGAGTAGGATTCCAAATACAAGAGCAACAACCTTTGGAATCGGTGTGATGCGGGCAATCACGGCAGCTGGAAACACAAACGCCAGTGGCAAAAGTGAAAATATTGCAATGCGAAACACATCGCGCGATCTACCAGCTTTCTCAGGACGCTTCGCATGCATCATGGCATCCACGATTGCACCTGTAATAAACGCAATTACCAGAAATAACACGGCCTGCAAGAGAGTGTGAAATAATATGGAAAATAAGAAAACGCTTTCATAGTAATCGCGCAGAAGATACGCACCCGTTGCAATGGATGCGGAAGGAAGGATTGCAGCAATCAACCAGTGTGGCGTGCCCACGGCTCCACCGCGCAGTATTGCAGGCAATTCTTCCGGTTTATAAAGCGTGCTGCTCGTCACATCAACGAGCGTCAGAAACCAGGCTTTCATTTCAAAAGCTCACGCGCAGAAAAGAGATTGCTGATTTCACCTGCATCCGGATACAAATAGTACGCGCGTCCGGTCAAAGCTGGCATAAATACTTTCTCGCTTGCAGAGAAGCCCGCGAACATTTCTTCCCAGAATTCCTTACGTGGCTTCAAGATTGGAAGGTCGTCTTTGGTTTTGAGTTCTGCTCGCATGCTGGCCAGGGCTTCGTCCTGACCTCCAAAATCGTCTATCATCTGCTCCTGCTTTGCCTGCACACCTGAGTAAACGCGCCCTTCTGCCCATTTACGAACATTAGCCTCGGGCTGCTTCCTTCCCTCAGAAACATCTGCAATGAATTGTTCGTATGCATCATCAGCAATCTTCTGGTGCATGAGACGCTCTTCTTCCGTCATACTACGGAATGGATACGATGAGTCCTTTAAGCGGCCGCTCTTTATAACAGTTACAGCTACACCAATCTTTCTAAGTAGTTCGTCAGCGTTCGCATGGATCATAATTACACCAATCGATCCTATGATCGCGCCGCGATATCCGTGAATCTTATTGGCTGTGGCTGCCAGGTAATAACCGCCAGACGCGGCAATATCTGTGACATAGGCAACGATGGGCTTTTGTTTTCTAAAATGCATGAGTGCATCGTAGATTTGCTTTGTGGGACCGACTCCGCCGCCTGGACTATTTATAGATAGAATTATGCCACGAATGGCAGGGTCGCTTTCTGCTTGTTTAATGCGTTCAACTATACGATCCGCTCCTGGTCGGCCCGGTCCACCCCAGCCCGATTCGATGGGTCCGTGAACTTCAATGAGGGCTACGCCCGCTGTGCCAGCGCTAAAAAGAGCTCCCGTAGGTGGCGCAAAATCCTGGGATTTTCTGGCCGCTCCTATCTGGAAAAGACCCACAATCAAGGAAACAGCGGAGATTGCAAGGGCCAGGGCAGCAACTAAACGAGATCGATCCATATCATCCAGGGAATTTCTTAAAACCTGGCGGTGAAGAAAAATTTAAATCCGACGGAGTCAAAAAGGACTGTAGAGAACGGCCCCGGCGCTCGAAAAAGTAAGTAGACCCATAGAACCGTTTATGGTCGTTAGTGACATAATTCCATTATAGAGACAAATTATGCAAATTTCAGGAAAACACCTTCTAAGCTCAGCAGAAACCCTTCTCCGTGAAAAACGTGAGGAACGTTCGCAGTCCAGGCCAGAATCGGGCTCCCAGGCAAGGGAAGCTGCGTCATTTGTTCAGCCTGCTGCTCTGCATGGTCGTCTGATGCAAATTCAGGGGTCCCTGGCTGGAATGCAGAATGAATACAGCCGCGAACAGGCTCGTCTGGCCTTTCTGGCCGAGCCTGATTCAATCGCCGTAGAAAAGCCTGTGTTTGACGGTAAGGCTCTCTTCCCGGAAACAGACCTGACTGGACTGAAAGACAAGGTCCAATCTAGAATGGAAGTCCTGAATAAAAACCTGCGCACCCTTCAAGTGGAAATGGAAAATCTAGTGGCCCTGGGCGCACCAACGCATGATAGCGATCTGGATGCGCGAGCCCTGCTTTCGCGTGGTGGGCTCAATCATGTCGATCCAGACCGAGTTTCTCGTCTGACTCGAAGCTGAGTGTCTGTAGAGCAGCTTGAAGCGCTGAAGAATCGCTTAGCGGTTCTTGGGCATAGAGACACGCGGCTAATTGCTGTGTCCAAAACTCATCCCGCGTCAAAGATAACCGAGCTCATACGCGCAGGACATAGAGACTTCGGTGAGAATCGTGTAAACGAGGCCAGAGACAAATTCCCACAGATTGATCTAACCGGTATCCCGCCTGGCTCTTCTCCCATCTATCACCATATAGGGCCTCTGCAATCTGGTGCTGCACGGCAAGTAGCTGGATTATTTGGCTACGCGCATGGCGCATCTTCGCGTTCTGCGATCGAGGCCCTCGCTCGGGCTTGCAGGGCTCGCCTGGAAAAGGACAGCCAGTTCGCTGGTATGCGCTATTTAATCCAGGTGGATTTGACCGGGGAAGAATCCAAGCTTGGCGGAATGGCAAGGGAAGTCCTGCTCGCTGAGCCTCCCCATTCGAGTGAAGCGCTGAAATTCGTCGGTTTAATGACGATGGGTCCATCTGACGGAGACCCCGGGCGAACCAGGCTGGCCTTCCAGGAGCTGCGTCGCATTCGGGATACGAGCTTTCCCGGTGCAGAACTTTCCATGGGAATGTCCGGCGATTTTGAAATTGCACTCGAAGAAGGCTCGACTATGATTCGCGTGGGCTCGCTGATCTTTGGATCAAGATGATTTTTTTCCTCGCACAGAATCAAATCCTGGAAAAACTGAGATTTTTACATGGCACTAGACCCGCAAAAAGCCCTTCAACAAGCCAGAATTCCAGCGGGCACAGTCCTCTTTGAAGCCGGAAAAGCTCCGAGCATGCTCTGGGTCGTGCACGAGGGTGAAATCACTCTTAAGTCCACGTCGGGCAAGCGCCTCTACAACCTGGGAGCCAATTCAACACCAGGCTTTGCTGCCCTCCTGACGCGCAAGCCTCTAGGTGCCACGTATGTAACCGCCAAAGACAGTTTGATCTCCGCGTTCCCGGTTAATCCCGCCGGGAATTTTAACACACTGGTGCTTGGAAAACTAAACGTTGGAATTCTTGCAGTGCGTTCGCTCATGCAGGAGGTACTTGTGTCGCGCAAAACATTTGGCACAGTTTCTGAGTTCGCAGCAGATCTAATCAGGTCGATCGATAATCTATGTCTTACGTATTACAAACTAAATCCGGGCGCGTTTGACGGACCGGCAGGCGGACAAATCCTTGATCCGCTAGTTCCTCAAACAAAAGTACTGATTGATGACTTCACGTCAAACGGCGGGGAAATCCCCGAAACCATAACAACTGGATGGCTTGATCAAGATCATTCAAGTCTACTTAAGAAGCTCTATGAAATGGAATCGGAATTCAATGAAGATGAATTCACATTCCTCCGTCGCATACTCAGCCTCCCCGCCGAACTCCAGGGAAATATTTTCAAAACAGATGCAGCACTTCTGCAAATCCTCGCGGGTAAGCTCGCAGATATGGTTCTCTCGAGCATTGATGAAATAAAACAGATACACCAAACCATTGATGAAAGCGTGTCTACAATCCTGTCCGGCGAATACAGCTTTGTTGAGAAGATCTATCTTGTAGCGGACGTTGCCGGGGATGCTGGACGCCCGGCCCTAATGGGCGTCATTCGGTTCCTTGTAGGACTTGCGGACAAAGCAAAGACTGGCCATCAGACGTTATTCGGCGTTCCTCTTGAGGCGTCCGTTCCTTCCCTGAGCAAGCTTGCTGACATGCTTAAGACGCAGAAGGCAGAAGAGAAGCCTCAAGAAACCAGTTCAGCCATTGCTGCAGGCGTAGATATCAAAGCCCTTCGACGTGATCTCACAGGTAGTGTGGGAAAAATCATGAATTTTGTAGCACTGCCGGCGGACGAGGGTAAGAAGCTCATCGCAGATCTTAAGACTTTGAAAGGCTTTACGAACCCGCTCGATTCCGGAGGGGATCCCCGCAAGATCAGGCGCGCCATTTCCAAAGTCTACTGGGCCATATGGGAAAAAGCTTTCTTCAAGAATAAAGAGCAGAAGGGAAATCTACCCCTGCAAGTCGACTGGATGCTGCGTTTTGGCTACTTCGACGATGAAATGCTCGACGATGAACATATTGGAGCACTCACTCAGTGCCGGGATACAACGCGCGGAAAACCTGGATACTCCATTGCGAACGCTCTGGACTGGCTTCCAATCATAGGCGATAAGAAGGAACCCCCGTCTCTGGACGAAATGGGTATGGGTTTCTTTGAAAAGCTGAAGATGGAACATAAGGATAAGGGCTGGAAACGTGAAACGGATGTCCCGGATGAATTTGCGGGATATGCAATCCGCATCCGATATGAAATTCAGAACTTCCTTGAAATCAACGTCCGTCTAACGAGCGGTTCACCCGCCACCTCCTTTCCCATTCTCACACGTTATTCGGTCAACACGCCCCTGGATAAAGCATTCGTTACAAACGACAGGCTCTCAGAATGCGTGGACAGGATACTTGCAATCGACTACTCATTGTTCCACAGAGAGACTCTGTTCAATGATGAAGAGCGTGGAATTCTAAAAGAGTTCATCCAGCTCCAGGTCATGCCCTGGTTTATAGTAGTCCCTTCCATTGGAACCAAAGTGATGATGTGGCAGGATCTTGCGTCCCCAAACAAACGCACGTCCAAAGGCAGAATTGCCGTTCCAATTTTTGCCACAGCTGATTTGTTCTCCCTGATGGTGGACGCAATGGCTGCATTCCGCTGGGAACTTACGAAGAGTATTCAGGGTCCGGACTGGAACAACGTTGCAGTTCCATCTATTACTTCCGATTACACAGATTATGTGCAATTCTATAAGAAGAACCGTGAGATTTCGCCAGAGATCAAGGAACGCCTTGCTGCTGAATTCAAGCGATTCAGAAGTGATAGAGATCGTTTTACAAACGACTACGGCAACTGGCTTAAGAGCGAGGCCGAAGGTAATATGAAAATGAATCGTGTTGTGCGATCCATTTTTTATCGTCACGTTCCATTTGCCAAGGGCGTGCGCGATAAAGTTAGTACTCAACCTGCATTCGCAGAACTGCACAACCGATTCGTTAACATTCGCACAAAAAAATTGCGCGAATCGGAAGCTCGTTATAAGAAGTTTGATCCACTACCGGATGTTCTTAAAAAGAACCTGGATTTCTATCGCGTTTAACCGGAAGGCTTCTGAGTAATTCGCATAGATCGCGATCAGATGGCTGCGCGATTAATTTGACTGACGAAGCGACTCAATCTTAGCGCGAATTTTCTTTTGCAATGCTGGTCTGTCGCCGCCGAGTGAATCTGCGCGACGAAGTAGCACGAGAGCTTCGTCTTTTTTCCCCTGGGCCAGCAGTGCATTTGCCAGACTGAAATGCGTAAGGGCATCCGTCGGCATGAGTTTCAACGCAATTCGCAGATGTTTTTCGGCCTCTGCTAAACTCAAAGGATCTGCTTTTTCCTGCCCGCGTTTGAGGAGCATCAGGCCAAGATTGTGCTGGGAACGGGCATGTCCGG
>JAIOPQ010000039.1 GCA_021413825.1 Spirochaetia bacterium
TATGGTTCGAACAGTGAATTGCCCGTATTCATGGTGATAGATCTTGCGGTCAGTGCTTGTCAGAACCTGATTCACTGAGTCGTCCCGATCCGCGCCATTCGAAGGCATCGGGAAACCCTCCTCGCGGCTCGATTCAATCAAAGAGGCAAGGACAATATCGAGATTCCTTGAGCGTTCGTTTGAATCGGGTTGCTCAACTAGCTAAACGGGCTTGACATAGCTAACAGTGTTAGGGAATCTGGTTATTGCTAGCTAACACTGTTAGGAGAAATCGATGGAACCGAGACTTACACTTCCTGCCGTTCGTGATACCATTTCCTCTGGATCGCTTGAAAACCCCAATCACATTGGGCTCTTGTACTTCCTGCGCGATGTTGTCGTTTATGCGGCCATTATGGCCGGGTTATATTTCGCTGATGCCTGGTATTTCCTGGTTCCGCTCTGGATCCTGGCAGGTCTTGCCGTGAGCAGTCTTTTTATCATTGGGCATGATGCGGCGCACGGATCGCTCTTTAAGAATTCCAGACTGGCCTGGTGGATCGGCCAAATCGCAATGCTTCCATCCCTGCATGCGTTCAGCCAATGGGTCTTTGGGCATAATCGCATTCATCATGGCCATACCATTAAAATAGAGGGCGACTTCGTCTGGAGACCGGCTTCGCCTGAACAATATGCTGAGTTCAACTGGATTGAGAAACTCTGGCACAGGATCGCCTGGTCTATTGTGGGCTCGGGGTTATACTATCTGGTTGAGATCTGGTTTAAGGGCATGGTTCTATTTGTTGCACAGACTCCAGAGGCAAAACGGGATCGTATGATCATCTTTGCTTTCGTATTACTCGGAAGCGCAGCCTTGATCTTCCTGCCTGGCGGTTCGATTGAAGCGGGCCTCTGGCGCTGGTTTAAGATGGGTTTCATGCCCTTCTTTGCCTTCAACTATTCGATAGGTTTTGCCGTATACGTGCATCATATTCAGGAATTCATCCCATGGAAGAAGCACAAGGATTGGACACCATTTCATGGCCAGATGCTCGGTACTGTGAACTATCACATACCGGCGTTCTTCAACTTCTTTCTCCATAATATCTTCATTCACATGCCACACCACGTGAATATGCGGATTCCCTTCTATCATCTGCCACGAGCGCTCGAAGAGATAAAAGCTGTGTATGGTGAATATGTGATTGAAAGAAAATCCATGTTCGCAGACTATTTAAGGACGGCGCGAAAGTGTAAGCTTTACGATGTCGAAAATGGAAAATGGCTCTCGTACACGCAAGCAGCAAGAGTAAGACAGGAGGAAAGCCTGGCCGTTCCGGCCTGAGCCGCGAATCAATCCTGGAAGCAGCCATCGATATTCTCGCTGAAGAGGGTATCGATGCGCTCAGCCTGCGCAACATTGTTAAACGACTTGGTTGTAGTGTGGCCGGTCCCTATACTTATTTCAAAAGCCAGGACGAAATCCTCTCCACACTCATTCAGATGGGTGAGGAAGAACTTACAAGAGATCTAAGAAACGCTAGAACTCAGGGCGGCAATCGCTTTGAAATCCTCCGCAGACTTGCAGGCACATATCGCGACTTTGCACGGCGAAATCGCGAGCTTCACAAGTTGATGTTTAATATTCACGGTCACAACAGGATCTTCCATTCAGCAACTGCGAGCTATCGGGTGTATCTGGAAACGATTCGAAGCGGTGTGAAAGCGGGTGAATTTAAGTTCTCGCGCCAGGGTTATCATGGCCGCCTCATTGCCAAAATCTTCAGAAAGAAAAAACCGGGCGAGAAACGAATTCCTGCGGGGACTATTCTCAAAATTCTAGAGTATTATCGCGGAAAGAACTCGCTCATGTTCTTGTTGAAGTGGACCCTGTGGAAGGTTCCGGAAGAACCACCACAAGGATTTTCCATCTCTGGTTTGATTCACAAAGCTGGACTCTGGGACGATCACAAGCATCAACTGTGGGGAATTTATCTGGGCCTTGAACAAGAGATTGGCACGGGGCGGGCCATGCTTGCCGTTCTTGAGATCATAGACAAACGGAATGACCAGGCCCGAATCCGAGGATAGGCCCTGTCCGGATTAAGTAAAGCATTCTGAAAAATCGAAAAACTGAATGACGACTTTGGGCCTCGCCTCATCTTCCAGAGATGAAAGCACGACCATGAAAGACAGACCACAAAACTTAACCCGAACAGTGCCTATCGTTATCCTCGGCCTTATTCTTCTGACATCTTGCGATCGATTTTATGACAGAGAGAGCAGAAGGTTGCTTGCGAGTCCGAAGAATACCGTTGTATTCGTGAACGTCAGTGTTCTACCAATGGACTCCGAGCGAATCCTGGAACATCAAACCGTTATAGTTTCTGAAGGGAAAATCAAAGCCATTTCAAGCGAGGCTGGAGCGACGATTCCTGAGGGAGCAGAGCGCGTGGACGGTACAGGGAAATTCCTGATGCCGGGTCTGACGGATATGCACGTGCATCTAGTCACGGATCGCCGTGATATGTTTTTGTACGTTGCAAACGGCGTAACATCTGTTCGCAATATGGCCGGTTTTCAAGTTCCGTCTATCCTTGGCCGCATTGTACCCATTCTGGATGTGCCAGATCACCTGGAACTTCGCGAGGACATACGAAACGAAAAACGATTTGGTCCAACTATTTTCACGACAGGGAAACAACTGGATGGAAAAAATCCGTTCAAGCAACCATGGCCATTGAGCCAGATTGTGCTGACACCGGAAGATGCGGAGGAGGCTGTTCGCCAGCAAAAGAAAGACGGATTCGATTTCGTAAAGATTTATCACATGCTTGATCCCCTGGTATATGAGCGAATCGTTAAAACAGCTGACGAGATTGGAATCAAAGTTGTAGGACATGTGCCTTTGAAAGTAGGCTTAAAAACTGTTCTATCAACTAAACCTTCCATGCAATCGATTGAGCATATGACAGGATTCGTTGATAACTTTCGTGGTAGGTTGTATTTCCCTGATAGCGAATTGGACAGTTATGCGGCATTGATGAAGAAGTCTGGCATCTGGATTTGCCCCACAATCATTGTTTGGACCACCTGGATACGTTCTGAAAATCTGAAGAGCCTTGCTGACAATGAAAACGTCCAGTATGTGTCTCCAACCGTTCGAAAATTCTGGATGGAGCGGATTGAGCGGGGCGTGAATGTAGTTGAAGGTTCGGGTGGATCGTATCCAGCCGAATACATGCAAGTCTATTTGCGAGTGGCCAGAGCACTCCATAAGGCTGGTGTTCCATTTCTGATGGGCACGGATTCTGTTTCACCTTACGTCATTCCTGGATTTTCGGTCCATCAGGAGCTAAAACTTCTTACAGAAGTAGGACTCACTCCTTATGAAGCCCTGGTTGCTGCAACTCGCAACCCCGCCGCTGCACTTGGACAGGATGCGAATATGGGCACCGTTGAAATCGGAAAAGTCGCGGATTTACTTCTGCTGGACGCAAATCCATTTCTGAATATAGCCAATGCACAGAAGCGTGCGGGGGTCATGGTTCAGGGACGATGGTTCACCCAGGCTCAGTTACAGGAGACACTCGACCGTATGAAGGCGTCCTTCTAAAATAAGGACAGCCATTTGAGGGCGGGATAAAAGCGCCGGGCAACTTTCTGACCTACATTTCCCCATCGTATCGTACCGGTTGCCTGGGACATAATCCCCTTGACTTCTGGCCGCCACCTGCTAGCTCAGGTCATTGGCGCTGCAGCTTGCGTTTCAAGAAAGTGAACCACGGCCCACCTCCAAAACGGAAGTCCACCCCCACGGGGGTGGGCGAGCTGTGCGCGGCGGAATGCTTCTAGCCTTGACAAATTTAGCCGACATAATACGGGTATGGCAATGATTGATTCTAAGACCCGTATCGAGCTGGTTCGGAAGGGAAACCAGGCCTTCAATGAGGGCGAATACGCGAAAGCCAGAGACTTCTTCACGCAAGCTGAGTACAAAGAAGGCCTCATTCGCATCGGGGATCATTACATGTACGATAGGCGACTTCCCCTCCTGGCCTACGGCTACTATCGCCGTGCCGGTGCCACGAACAAAATCGAGGATATCCAGCGCCGGATGGTGCTGGCGCTGGGCGAATGGCTGGGTCGCGACAAGATCAGACCAGAGTCTCTTCGCCGACTGGAGTCCGGATTTGCACCGAGTATGACAGTCGATCAGGAAGGCCTTGTGCCTGTTGCCGTCAGTCCTTTCTTAAAGGATGCAGCCATGAAGATCCTCGCCAAAAAATAAAATCACGACATTTGAGGGCGGCCCTTAAATATCTGGCCCAATGGATTTTAACATACCCGCCGACGTAGAAGGGCTTCGTCAGAAAGTTCGGAACTTTGTAGAAGAAGTCTGCATTCCAGCAGAGGATCTTTACGACTACAACATAGGCAGGCTTCCGGATGGTCCAGCGCAGGATTTACGTAACAAGGCTAAGGCCCGCGGACTCTGGACACCTCATCTTCCAACATCGGAAGGTGGACTGGGGCTTGACCTTGTTGGAACTGCAATTATCTTTTCCGAGCTCGGTCGATCGTTCATTGCTCCCTATGTTTGTAACTGCGATGCGCCTGATGAAGGAAACATGCATTTATTACATCTGGCTGCGAGCCCTGAACAGAAAAAGAAATTTTACGAGCCACTCTGTAAAGGCGAGATTCGTTCTGCGTTCGCAATGACAGAACCAGCACCTGGTGCAGGCGCTGATCCGCAGAGCCTGCGCACAAATGCAGAGAAGAAGGGCGACGTATACGTAATCAATGGGCACAAGTGGTACTGCACGGGGGCAAACGGCGCAGGATTCCTGATTGTGATGGCAAAAGTTGGCGGAAGCTTCAGACGCACCACAATGTTCCTGGTTCCTACTAATAGCCCCGGTTACACAATGGTGCGTGAAATTGGAGTAATGGGTTCACATGGTCCAGGTGGTCACTGCGAACTCAAATTTGAAAACGTAGAGGTGCCAGAAAGCATGCTTCTTGGACGAGTGGGCGAGGGCTTTAGACTCAGTCAGGAAAGGCTCGGTCCTGCCCGCCTAACACATTGTATGCGCTGGCTTGGTATGGCGCGTCGTTCAATGGAAATTGCGCGCGAGTATGCGCTGAAGCGTGAAGTATTCGGATCGAAACTTTCAGATCATGAAGGAATTCAATGGATGTTCGCCGATTCTGCGCTTGAGATTGAACAGGGCTTCATGCTCACACTTAAAGCTGCACATACATTGCGTGCCGGTGAAGACGCGCGTCATATTATTTCCATGGCAAAATGGAGTGTGAGCGAGACTTTAAACCGTGTACTGGATCGGGCAATTCAGATCACAGGTTCGCTCGGGTATAGCCGAGATTTGAAACTGGAACTTGTGTATCGTGATGCGCGAGCAGCCAGGATCGCAGACGGTCCAACTGAAGTTCATAAAATGGTAATTGCTCGAGGACTCATGACAGGCAAGGAGTCGTTTTGAATCTTAGGGAAAAGGTCGAACGATATCTGACTACCAGACTCAATGCGCCTGCACAAATTCAGGAAATGCGTTCGCTTTCCGGTGGAGCCTGTCAGGACAACTACCTGGTCGACTTGAACATTGCTTCCGGCGAACACAAGGGTCTGCATAAGCTTGTAATGCGCACGGACAAAGGAGCATCGCTTCTGGCCAGCCTTTCGCGCATCGATGAATTTGGTGTGTGCGAGCTTGCATTTGATGCTGGCGTCAAAACACCGCGGCCGCTCTGGCTTGAACCCGGGAACGATGCAATAGGAAATCCGTTCTATTTTATGGAACGAATCGGCGGAAGTGCGAACGGTCGTTTTGTAGTAAAAGACGCGTCCATCAATCAAGCGCGAAAAATTCTGCCCGATGAACTTGCGGCCAGCCTGGCTCGCATTCATTCGGTTACGCCTGAAATGTGCAAGGACGCAGCACTTTCAAAAAAGCTCAGCCGAATTACTGGCGATAGTCCAAAAGCAATTGCAGTCAATTCAATCATCGAACTTCGCAAAGAAGTCGACAAACTCAAGGAAGCACATCCTGCACTCGAGTTGATTCTAAACTGGCTTGAGAAAAATGCAATTCCAACGGACGATCCGGTCCTCGTGCATGGAGACTTCAGGACCGGAAACTTCATGGTGGCCGCAGATGGTTTGCAAGGAATCGTAGACTGGGAGTTTGCGCATTGGGGTGATCGCCATGAAGACGTTAGCTGGCTTTGTATGAAGGACTGGCGATTCGGCAAACTGAACAAGGAAGTGGGCGGATTCACAGATCGGGAAACTTTCTATGCTGCGTACGCAAAGCATTCGGGTGTTACGCTCGATCCAAAAAAGGTCCTCTACTGGGAAATAATGGGGAATGCGCGCTGGGCATGCGGTTCTGCAGGCCAGGCGGAAAGACATCTTTCTGGAATGGATAAAGGAATTGAGCTGGCTTCAATCGGAAGAAGAACGTGTGAAATGCAATTTGAAGCTATGAGGTTGATTGATCATGCAGGATAGACCGGACGCACCTGTATTACTCGAAGCCATTGCAGATTTCTTGATGAAAGAAATTCTGCCAGCAGTTAAAGAGAGCGATGCCCTTGCATACAAGACGCTAGTAAGCTGGAATATGCTTGGTGTGGTTTCGCGCGAGTTTCGCGAGGGCGATCGTCTGGCAGAAAAGGAAATTGCGCGTCTGCTTGGTTACTTTAAAGAATCTGGCACAGGTCCAGACACGTATCCCGAGAAACTCGCATTCATTCGAGAGCTGAACGCAAGGCTTGCAAAGCAAATCCGGGATGGCAACGTTTCCAATGAGAATAAGGTGATCTGGGATCTTGCGCGCGAGGCTCTCAAAGAAAAGTTGAGCGTTGCAAATCCTCGTTTCGGGACGGACTGAACCTGGCCACGATCTATCTGATTCGCCATGGAAAAGCCGATTCAACCGGCGAGGTATATGACAGGCTAACGGACGCGGGCCAGCAGCAGGCCAACCACCTGGCCGCTTACATATTGCGAATGGGCGTTACGCCAGACCGAATCTATGCCGGCACAATGCGCAGGCAACAGGAAACAGCGGACGCCCTTGTGCAGGCATTAAAAGTATCGGCTCACGCCGGCATTCCAACGGGCAGTTCAAGAGCGATCGAGGCACCCCATTTCGCAGCTGAGGCCAACGCCCAATCGAATTGGATTGAAACTAGAATTACATCCGATTTAAACGAATTCTCTCCCACGTTCTGGCGTGGCCTTGCAGGTATGATCGCTAGCCGCGACGCAGATTTTGCATTGGATCTGGAACGTTATACGGCCATCCGGACTCGTGGGGGTGGACGCTCGCTTGCCTTGTTCTTACGACTCACAGAGACCATTTTGACTTCCTGGGCTGCCGGTGAGACGCCACCGGATGCGGAATCGTTTAGAGAATTTCAGGGAAGGGTGTTTAGATTTTTGAAATCGATTGAAAATGCAAAGCCGCGCGAGTCGATCTTTGTATTCAGCTCTGGGACTCCGATTTCTTTGATGCTTGCGCATTTCCTTGGGTGGAAAGAAGAGCAGTGTTTTGACTGGATGCGCTGGGTTTACAATACGTCGCTCAGCGTTATTAGACAGGAAAGAAATAGGTACGTACCCCTAACAATAAACTCACTTCCGCACCTTTCTGATCGATCGCTTCACACTCTCCTTTGAATTACCCCTGGACTTTGCGGAGCCCTTTGTCTGACGGCCCCGTTTATTGCGGCGGACAGACTGAGGTTTTTTAGAAACGGTGACATCACCCAGGGACTCAATGAATTGAAGGATCCGTTCCACGTAGTAACACTGGAACTTCAGATTGTTCAAGAATCCCACGTGGCCACCGTGATCCGTAAATTCAATTTCGAGGCCAGGCCGAGTTTTGATTCTGTGATATTCTTCTGGAGGAATAATCGGGTCGTCGATTGCAGTGAGCAGATAGGCTGGAACTTTAATCGTCTTGAAGAATGAGTCTGTCAGGGTGTAGGTTTCAAAATAGTCTTCAAGCGTTTGGAAATCAGAATGAGTTTGTAGTAGGCGCTCAGTTAGCCTGAGTATCGATTTTTCACCGCGTAATTCTTTAAAACGAAAATACCCTGGAAACAAACGATCCTTCTTGTCCAGCGAGCGCCACCATTGTTTGCGGAGATGCAGACCAAGTAGTTTATGCTCATCCATGGCCGCCGTTGATTTATATGGATCGAGAGGGGCGCTGATTGCGAACACTCCTGCGAGATTGGGAAATCTGGTTTTTGAGTCCCTGGCGGAGATCATGGCGGCTATGCGAAGTGCGAAATTGCCACCCAAAGAATATCCGCCGAGATAAGCTGGAAGCCCGGGAAATTTACCTGCAATCTGCCTGACAGCCTCGAAATGTTCATCAAGCATGCTGCCGTTGAACAGTCCTTCATTCATGTGATGGGTATGCCCGTGATCGCGGAGGTGCAAACGAGCAACATGGTATCCGGCATCGTACAGTGCCTGCCCGGTGCGAATCATGTAAGGAGCGTTAATATGGCCTTCCCAACCATGGATCAAAATCACAAGACCTCGCCCCTGACTCTGGCTCAATGCAGCGTGAAGCTTTACGCCATTTGCTGATAACTCAAGATCCATCGGTTTCATGAGCGCATGACGTCGATTGTAACCAAAGGGCGCTGCGGCCAGAAATGTCTGCAGCCACGGTGCCTTTAAACCGGTGGAAGGTTGGAAATGTCCGGAAGGGAATACGGCGCGCATTTGCCAGGATCGATTCTGGAAAACCCCCGCACAATGCTTTTTGATTGCGAACATTGTGGACGGGCGTAGCTTGCGACGTGAGCCACGAAGCTGATTTTCTAGCGCATTCAAGAATTCTAGACGAGCAGATCCGAAGCACGCTACGCAAAGGGAGTCTGTACTCAGCCTTCCTTGGACTTTCAAGCGGGCTGGGCCTTGCGCTATTAAGCGCGCTCGGTCTGATTGAGAATATGCTGGTTCCAATCCTCTGGACTGCGTTTGGCGGAATCTATTCCTTTGCGGTGTATCTACTTGCAAGAAAGGACAGGCTGAAAGGAGCAATGGTCCCATTTGTGCTGATCGGTTTTACAGTGTTGCCGACGCTGATCTACGTCATTGCACATTTCGTTCTGCCATCGGGGGCTGCAACCTACATTACCGGCCCACCATCGTATCTGTACTTCTTTATGATTGCAATTAGCGGATTTGCGTTTGACCCACGCGTGGCTTTGGCATGTGGAATTTCTTCTGGCCTCCAATACTTTACCGTTTTCCTGGTGGACTACAGGCATCTGGCAATTGTTCAGATTCCAGATGGATTGATGGCTCAGGACATGACGGCCCCGCCGCTCTACTTTTCAAAAGCCATGATGATGGTCTTTACCGGAATGGTCGTTGCTGTATTGTCCACAACGGCCAAGAAACTGATCAGCGGAATTGTCCAGCAAGAGCGCGAGGCATTTTCAATTAAACGTGTTCTGGGTGCGTATGTTTCAACCGAAGTGGCTGAGAAAATAATTTCAGACCAGAGCGGACGAATTGCAGAAAGCAAGGAAGTTGCGATTCTATTCTCAGACATTCGCGGCTTTACTAGCTTCAGTGAAAAACACAGTCCTGAGCAGGTAGTCGCGCGACTTAACGAGTATTTTGAAGCGATGGTTGAAGCAATCCAGGAGCACGGTGGAACCGTAGATAAATTCATAGGGGATGCCGTGATGGCGGTTTTTGGAGGCGTTCTGGCTCTTCAAAATCCTTCGCAATCTGCAGTCCTGGCAGCACAGGCTATGCGACGTAGAATGGATTTGCTCAAGAAAACATGGCGCGATCGCGGTGAAGAGCCGTTTGACAATGGAATTGGGATTCACTTTGGTCCTGTTTTGCAGGGAACCATAGGGCCTGAAAATAGGAAGGATTTCACAGTAATTGGAGACGCAGTAAATCTGGCTTCACGTCTGGAAAGTAAGTGCAAGGAGCTGGCTTCAACTGTCTTGATTTCGCAAGAAGTGTATGCCGGGATTGAGGCGCATGAACAAAATGCGTTTGTGTTTCTGGGTGCCTGGGAAGTAAAAGGAAAAAGCGATGAAATCAAAATCTACGGCCTCCGCGAAAACTAAGAAATCCACTTCATCTAAGCAACCGCAGGTTCGGACAAAAACCCAGGCAGCAAAAGCGGGTATGACGGAGAGCGGCCAAATTTCCAGGGCCACACTGCAATTTCTCAAGGGACTCGCTAAAAACAATAACCGTGAGTGGTTTCATGCACACAGGGCGGACTACGATGCGGCGGCCACCGAATTCGTCGGCTTTGTCCGCGTTCTGATTGAACGGCTGGCTAAAGTCGATCCCACGTTGCAGCATGTTGCTCCGGCTGAGTGTCTATTCAGGATTTACCGCGACGTAAGATTTAGTTCGGATAAATCTCCATATAAGCCCCATCTGTCTGCTTTCATCGCTCTCGGCGGGAGAAAATCCAGGTACGCAGGCTATTACGTTCATATACAACCTGGTTCTAACTTCATGGGTGGTGGCGTATATCATCCTGAACCCGATGCCCTTGAAAGCATTCGTCGCACAATTTCCGCACGCGGAAGTGAACTCCGTAAGATCATTAACAATGCAGCGTTTAAGAAATCATATAAACAAATGGAAGGGGACAGGCTGAAGCGAGTTCCCCGCGCTTACACCGAAGATCATCCCATGGCAGATTTGATTTGCTGGAAGGATTTCATTGTATCCAGATCAATTCCAGATGAAGTTCTAACAAAGGATCTAATTGGGGAATGCATAAAGCATTTTAAGTTACTCAAGCCTTTCAACGCATGGCTGTCTAGAGCCGTTGGCGATAAAGTCAATTAGCCCGGGCGACAAAGAACTGCTTTAGTCGATTTTTAACAGTGGGGTCTGACATCTGAAGCTTGCCGAATCCGGGTTCTGCACCCAGTCCAATGGCTTCTTCCTGTGCATCTTCGTAATTTGAAATTAGCATCACGGGTGTATTGCGTGTGGCAGGGTCTGCTTTAAGCTGGCGGATAAAATCTGTCCCATCTGAGTAATCATAGTCTAGCTTACGATTTACCAGGACAAGATCGAACTTCTCTTTAGCCACGCGTTCAAGCGCCTCTGGAGCCAGATGTGATTGTTCTACCTGGACGCCCAGAGACTCAAAAAGATAGCGAATCGAAGAGTGGTCAGGGCGACACTGGCCTACGTCGAGAACTTTAGGAGACATACCGTCAGGAAAGTAAAAATGAACGACATGGTCGACGAAAAACTACTGTCCCTGGCATGCCATGCACTGAACTTCGGTTATGTCCTTGCAATGCGGAATCGTCGGCCTACCAAACGTAGGAAAATCTACTATATTTAACGCAATCACTAAAGCGGGGGCGCAATCGGCTAACTATCCCTTCTGCACGATTGAACCCAACATTGGTCGGGTTGACGTTCCAGACGAGCGACTGCTCAAACTCGAAGCCATCGTAAAACCAAAGCGTGTGGTTCCAACTGCAATGGAATTTGTGGATATAGCAGGCCTGGTCGCGGGCGCCAGCAAAGGTGAAGGTCTTGGAAACCAGTTCCTTTCACACATCCGGGAGACGCAGGCCATAGCTCACGTGGTTAGATGCTTTGCAGACGACAATATCATTCACGTTCACGGAAAGGTAAATCCGATAGACGACATTAGAATTATCAATCTTGAACTAATTCTGGCTGACGTAGATTCGCTTGAAAAGCAGATTCAAAAAATTGAAAAAAAGGCCAAGTCCGGCGACAAAGTTGAGAAGGCCAGATTTGATCTTGCAACCAAAATCAAGGATCATCTAAGTCGGGAGAAACCCTTGCGGACACTGGAACTAAACGACGAAGAACGTTTGATAGCCCGTACGTTTTCTCTAATTACCGGGCGTCCAATGCTCTATGTAATGAACATGGATGAAAACTCAGCTGCAACCGGCAACGAGTACACCAAAATGGTAGAACAGATCGCGGCAGAGGAAAATGCTCCGACAGTCAGGCTTTGTGGCAAAACAGAGGAAGAAATAGCGGCCCTGTCAGGCTCAGAGGCGGAAGAATACCTGGCGTCAATTGGTCTTTCAGAGTCAGGCCTTGCTCGAATGATTCGCGCTGCCTAT
This sequence comes from Spirochaetia bacterium, assembly GCA_021413825.1. Taxonomy (GTDB): domain Bacteria; phylum Spirochaetota; class Leptospiria; order Leptospirales; family Leptonemataceae; genus JAEUSB01. The sequence goes on from JAIOPQ010000039.1 coordinate 12,145, forward strand.
ACATTGCTAAATCTATTAACATTCTTTACAGCTGGCGAAGAAGAGGTTAGAGCCTGGACAATTGAAAAAGGCTCAACGGCTCCGGAGGCTGCAGGCACAATCCACAGCGATATTCAGCGCGGCTTTATCCGCGCAGAAGTAATGACCTGCGATGATATCTTTAAACTGGGCTCTTCCCAGGCAGTAAAGGATGCAGGTAAAATGCGTCTGGAAGGGAAGGACTACGTTGTCCATGACGGGGATGTTTGCTATTTTAGATTTAACGTATGATCTATCGTTACAAAGACAAAGTTCCGCAGCTTGCTCCAGATGTGTTTGTTGCAGAGAATGCAACCGTAATAGGGGATGTCAAGATTGGGGCGGGCAGTGGGATATGGTTTCATTCCATTGCGCGCGGTGATGTTCATTCAATAGAAATTGGAGAGAATAGTAACGTTCAGGATCATTCTGTCCTTCATGTAACTTCTGGCAAGTTTGCTCTGCACATTGGAAACAACTGTACGCTGGGGCATCGCGTAACAGTTCACGGCTGTACGTTAAAGGACTTTGCATTTCTCGGAATTGGTTCAACTGTCCTCGATGGTTGTGTGATTGAAGAGTTTGGATTCCTGGCTGCGGGAAGTCTATTAGCCCCAGGTAAAGTGATTCCGGCGCGGATGCTTGCAATGGGAAGCCCGGCAAAGGTTATTCGCGAGATCACAGCGGAAGAAGAAACAATGATGCGAACAATCGTCCAGCGGTATAAGGACTTAAAAGACGTCTACAGAGACCCTGAATCCTTCCGTCCGTTGTAAAAGGACCATTGTGTAAGGCTTGACCGCATGGCCCTCGAAATCCATCAAGGGCGTATGGAACAGACTCTAATTATTCTCAAGCCCGACGCTGTTAAAAACAAGCACGTTGGTCATATTCTAAGCCGCATTGAACAAGAGGGCTTCAACATTCTCGCATTCAAAAAGGTTCAACTTAAAGACAAAGATGCAAAGAAGTTCTACGAAGTGCATAAAGCGCGCCCTTTCTACAAAGACCTTTGCAAGTTCATGGTTTCCGGTCCAGTGGTTGTGGCAGCTCTCGAAGCTCCTGGTGCTGTTGAAAAATGGCGCAAGCTAATTGGTGCAACCGATCCAGCCCAGGCAGACGCCAATACAATTCGTAAGCTGTATGCGGAAAGCAAAGAAGCCAATGCAGTTCACGGGTCGGATTCAGAAAAGAATGCGAAGAATGAGATTAAATTCTTCTTCTCAAAAGACGAACTCAAAGGCAAACTTTAGTTTGTGAGCCCGGACGGTATCAGTCGACTAAAACAGGAATTCGACGAATTCCTGGGTACGACCGTCCGGGAACTGTTTTCGAGCGGAACGGTTCCATTTCTTGTGGAGCCGGTCAACTACAGCCTCACTGCTCCAGGCAAACGACTCCGGCCCATGCTCTGCATGATGTTTGCAAACTATAGGGGTCCATCAGATTCATCCATATTATTCGCTGCAGCCGCAGTGGAATGCATTCATACGTATTCGCTTGTCCACGACGATCTGCCAGCAATGGACAATGACGACTTGCGTCGCGGCAGACTAACATGTCATAAGGCGTACTCAGAATGGGCTGCAATTCTCGCTGGAGATGCGCTCAACACATTCGCATTCGAACTCCTGGCTGAAGCCAATTTCGCTGGAGCCGGGCTAAGCGACGCGATTCGAATTCTAGCCCGGGCAGGTGGTAGGACAGGAATGGTCTCAGGCCAGGCGCTTGATCTTGAAAATGAGCGAGGCCGAGGTCAGGCTCTGGCGAATAAACATGAAATCCTGGGGCAAATTCATCTGAGAAAGACTGCAGCTCTTATAGCGGCATCCTGTGAACTGGGAGCCCTGATCAGCGGACTCAATCGAGAACTGGTTTCAGACTTTGGTACTAAGCTTGGGCTGCTCTTTCAGATTACAGACGATTTACTGGATGCTCATGGATCAAAAGATGCAGGCAAGGCCACAGGCAAAGATGCAGCAGCAGGCAAGCTCACGTATCCTGCTGTATTTGGTCTAAAAGAAGCGGAACGTATCTGCGATGAGCTGACGCAGGATACCCTTACAGCACTCGGGAAAACGGGGCTTACTGAATCTGTAAAGTCTTACAGCCACGCTCTGGAGCGACTAACGGTGGAGTTAAAGGACCGTTCGCGGTAGGCTTTGAAAAATCGAGGTGCTAAAAAGCTTGAATTAGTTCTCGAAGCACGGCCAGAACAAGCTTCCAAAATTCAAGGCGCTGTCTGCATCGACCTCGGGAGTTCCCATGGTGGATTTGCGCGTACTCTGCTTGAAGCTGGTGCCCTCAGGGTTTACTGTGTGGATGTTGCATATGGAATTCTGGACTATACGCTGCGCATTGATCCTGGAGAAATCTGGACTTATTCGCGCCCAGGGAATCTTCCTTGTAAAACCGCAATTCGAGGATTCAAAGGCCACGGAGAAGGGCATCCTACGGGATGACGCGCATAGAGAAACAATCGTGGCCCGGTTAAAGTCCGGCGCAGAAGAGCTTGGCTTTCTTGTGACGGATCGATTTGACCTGCCGCAATTGACGGGCAAAAATCACGAACTCTTCCTAATGCTAACATGGGTTCGTTAGGTGCTGTAGACCACCGGAAGCCATTTATTTTGATTTGCGTCTGGAGACCCGGCCTGTTCGCAATAGCATATGACGGTTGTTCAGAGCGCGCTTCTAGCCCATGCCGGAACTCTGTTGATTCTGTTGACGCTTCTTTTTGCAGCATTCCGGAAAAAACACAAAACCATCGATGAGTGGGTCTTTGCCTTTTTTACCGTTGCAATGTCTGGCTGGGTGCTGCTTGAAGGAACCACGCTTGCACTCTATTCCCGCGAGCTTCCTCATTCTTTTATTGGATCCATCGTTGGTGTATTCGTCCACGCAACCGCTGTATTGTTTTACATCTTCTGTGAAGTATTTCCTGCAACTCCGTTAAAGGGTGCCCGCCTTAAACGGGTTCTGATCATCTCGGGTATAACCATTGCATTTTCCATGCTGGTCTTTCTTCCCGAATGGATGAAGAATAGGCGTGTGGAGGATGGTCGACTCAAAGCAGACGTCGGCATAGTTTTCTTTGTAACCGGCATATGGTTGGTGCTTGTTGCTGCATTCGGTCTGGTTCAGCTTGCGATTAAATATTTTCGCGGGAAAACCAGGGAATATCGGAGGAACGTTTCTTTCATTCTAGTTGGCGGCGTTTTTCTACTCATTATGATCACCGTCTTTTCCTTTGTATTGCCTGCTCTGGGGATTCGTGATTTCTATTTCCTGGGAACGGACGCAACTCTGTTGTATGTTGCAATCCTAATCTATGCAACACTCAAACACAGACTATTTGATTTTACCGGTACGACCATACGCATTGGCCTCAACTTTCTAGCTGCCCTGAGCCTTTCTGCGATAACGTATCTAGTGTTTCTTACTCTAGAAGAACGCCGCCAGGATTTTCTGTTCCATGAACTCCTTGTGATTCTGTTTGTGTTTGTAATCTCGATGTTATTTGGCAGGTATGTTGCCCCAAGAATTGAGAACGTATTTATCAAATCCACGCGCTACGAAGACATCATGATCGAAATCGCGCAGAAGCGGGAAATGCAAGGTCCACAAACTTCACTCGGGGAATGGCTCAAAGAAATCCTCCTAATCCTGCAGAATCGCTTTGGTTTTGAAAAGGCATTCATCATTATACCGATTGGAATGGGACAGACTGTGATTCAGTCAACGGGTGAATCCCTGGAGTTCTTTGAGACTCCGGAAGTGAAAATGATACGCCGGATACTCCCAGGTTTACGTCTTCCGCCAGAAGTACGTCGGGCGCTGGACTTTCTGGATCTGACTCGCGAGTCGCCCAGGGGGATGTTACCCGATCAATGGAATAATAAGACACCCCGTTTGATTCAGGCATTCCTTAAGATGCTATCATTGTGCCGTCGTGAGAAATACAGACTCTTTGCAACAATGCTTTCTTCAGGGGAAAGTTTCGGATACATGCTGATTGGGTCCAAGGCCGATGGTTTGCCTTACAATTGGCGTGAATTGCGCTTGATGCAGGCCCTTCGGTCCTTTGTAGCACTCACAATTCGAAACCAGGTTGCCTCCCAGGAAATAACATGGCTCAAGGCGCGCGCTGAACAGGAAGTCGATGATCTGACTGCATTTATTACCAATCAGGAAACAGTGCGTCATATCCTGGAGGACAGGACGTTTGTGTATCGAAGCCCCGGGATGCAGTCGGTCGCGGACGCTGCGCAAGATGCAGCAGGGACCAGTCATCCCGTACTCATTACCGGCGAAACGGGTACAGGAAAAGAAATTGTGGCGCACTTTATTCACGGTAAGAATCAACTGCAGAAAGCGTTTGTTGCAGTAAACTGCGCTTCGATTCCACCCACACTATGGGAAGATGAATTGTTTGGTCATGCGCGAGGTGCTTTTACAGACGCCCGCCACAAGCGGCTGGGACGCATTGCTGAGGCAGCGGGTGGATCCCTTTTCTTTGATGAGATTGGAGAAATGCCGCTGGAAATGCAGGCCAAGCTCCTGCGCGTCCTACAGGAAAGAGTGTTCACAAGGCTTGGGGAGGATGGCACTCACAAAGTCACGTGTCGTTTCATTTTCGCCACCAACAGGGATTTACAAGGGATGGTGCGCACAGGCCAGTTTCGCGAAGATCTATTTTTTAGAATCAACGTAATGCAGGTTCATATCCCACCCTTGCGCGAACGCCGCGAAGACATACCGGTCATTACAGAATTCTACATGCAAAAACTTTCTGAGGAATTTGCGCTCGATATCTCTGGCATTGAGCACGCAGCGTTACAGGCCTTGATCCAATACAATTGGCCTGGAAATGTCCGTGAGCTTGAGAACGTGCTCATACGCAGTTTCGCCGTAATGGGCCGAGCGCTTGCGCGCAATGAGCCAATCCCGGCACTGTCTGTTCGTTTCCTCCCAGGCTTCCTTCAGGGTCGCATAACGGCCCAGGAATCAAGCAAATCTGCTAGAAGAGACATGCAGACGCCGGTTACAACAGAGCTGGCAGGCAATTTTGAAGCTCTGCTCGCTGATTACAGGCGCCGATTGATTCAAGCCGCCCTGGATAGGGCCGGGGGCAACCGTACAAAAGCGGCCGAGTTTCTAGGCATTCGACGCGGGCGCCTCCACTACCATATGACGGAACTGGGAATCAAGTAAGGAACAAGAATGCTCACATTTCCGAATTCGTAGTGTACGAATCGTCGCACCCCGACTGTCCGAAAAATCGATCACTGTTTCAAAATCTGACGATGCAGATCCTTTCTATCTTGTAATACATTTCACCGTAGAAAGGTCCCAGAACACGCTGAATTGGCAAATGGCCAGCGTTTACCAGGGATCTGGCTTTTGCACCTACGGACAGAGTTCCCGCTGGTCGCACCTATTGCGGTGATTTGGCCCTGGCACAGAGATTGCTTTAGGGCTACCAGAATACATTACAGGAGGGTTTGTAATGCAAATAGGTATAACAAAATCGCGTAACGTTGCACTGGGACTTCTAGTCCTTGCTATCGTTTCCCTGGCACCCGGTCTTAACGCGCAGACCAGATATGACATCTACATTCACGGCTTTACCGTAAATGAGCAAAGCTGTCATGACCAGGCGTACTGCCCAAAGGTTTGGACTGAACAGCACAACACCAATCCAGTACGGCACGTGGCCTACAATGGATGGAGAGATCCGCTTGTCTGGTCAAGTGATCGGGGAGCTTACAAGCTTGTCTCCATACTCAACAAATATTGTCTCAAGTCAGGTCCCAACACCTGCCGCGTGTTCTGTCACTCGATGGGATGTTTAACAACCGGTTATGTGATGGCAAACTACGGAAGCAACTACAGACTCAAGGGAGTTACAGCGATCGCCTCCGCGCAGGGTGGCAGTGAGCTTGCCAATCTGGGAGTCGGTGTAGCCGTGGCAGCCTTTGGCCTGGTTGGTGCTGTAGCTGTGAATACTGTAATCGACGCGCTTCCGCGCCTTGTAGTTTCGAGAGCACGAAATTCAGGATACAGTCAGGATGATACAGACGGCGTTCCGTTTCAGCACACAGCCGGAACTAAGGATCTATTCTGGCCGCTCAATCAGATATTACCAGGCGGTGATGACAGCGTTGTTGCGTTCCATTCCACATGTGGCATGGCAGAATCAGGTGGATTTGACACGTGTGGCGCGCATTCAGCAAGCTACTGGGATATTTGTAAGACTGGCGGATGGATCAAAATTCCATATCCATGCCAGAAGTCACGATTCCATCGCCAGCTTGACAATCATTCTGTCTATACTAAGTTCCATGAAAGCCATCGGCCAATTGCGGACAAAAGGACATATCAAGTTCCCGCGAACTGAAAGTAGATTTTGAAATTTTTGAAACCGGGCTACGGTCCGGTTTCAAAAATGTTTGAGCCCTGGTAGGAGCGTAGCGTATGAAAAAAAGAATTCTTATAATTTGTGGCATCGCAGGCATTCTAGTTCTAGCTGTGATTGGCATTACACTCTTTCTGAGGCCTCCAGGTGACAGCGACCATGCCAGGCGACCACAGCGCGATATATTCTCGCCGCCAGAAAGCGATGACGCTCTAAATGATTCGCCGGAAGGGGAGGTAGAGGGCGCAAAGCGAATGCTCAAGGAATATCTCGCCTGGTCAATTTATCCACAAACTTCCCGCCCTTTGCTGAAGGATTATGAAGACCTGATCAATTATTCTACATTAAAACTTCGTCCAACGCGTCTTGTATCTGTGGATGCCAGTGGAAAATTAACTCCCTCGGCATTCGGTTGTCTGATTCAACCGCAAAAGCATTCTGTTATAGGTACCGATTTGCAAACCATAACCATGTGGTGTAACCGTAGTCCAGATGGAGCGTTTGTTCCAATAAAGATCCAGGATGTTGTGCTTGTGAAGCGGACACCACTGGGCACCCAGCGCCAGCCTGCACCCAATCTAAACGACCAGGGTGTCAATGGAGACGAGAAGGCAGGCGACAATGTCTACACCATGACCTGGCAGGCCACACCATCTGACTGGGGTGATATGGATCTAACAGTCAAACTTGAAATCCCGGAGGAAAAGGAAAACCGTGCCTATGAGTTGAATGCCGGCTTTTTTGCAAGTCCACGTCTGATAGCCGAATTCACCGGAAACTTCAGGGAAAGCATTGTGGATGGATCGCTGATTATTTCAGCTGAACTGAATGTGATGGTGCCGGGCTACTATGAATTTCATGGGAATCTTTTTAATACCGACGATGAGCCCGTAGCAATCAATCGAGTAAAGAAAGATCTCAAGACAGGAAAACAATGGATTGATTTTCTATTCTTTGGAAAAATATTCCATGACCGCGGAACCAACGGACCATATGTTCTCACTGGACTGCGGGGGGAACGTCGAAATCTTCCTATCAATCCAACGGAATTTGCGGGTAAATCTCCGCAAGAAATGGACAGACTCATGCAAGAAAGCCTGACGCGTCCGGAAGCAACTCAACCGAATCACGAAGTAATGCCGTCCTGGGAAAAGAAATTCGTAACGCAGGAATATTTGATCAGCAATTTTTCAAATCAGCCGTATGATGGCCCTGACAAACGTGAACGAATCCAGATGTACGAGGAGCAAATCCGCGACGCAGAGACCGCCAGTCGCTAAGACATCCGCAGGCGCGCTTCAGGAAAGGGCGATTGTATGTTCGCGACCCGGTCCTACTGAAACTATCTTGATGGGAACGCCACAGAGCTCTTCGAGACGTTTGATATAGTTGCAGCAGGCCTTTGGCAAATCGGAATACTTCAATACGTGGCCGATTTCTGTTTTCCATCCAGGCATTTCTTCGTATTCGACGGTAATGCCATCCAGATCGCCATCGGATGGGAATGCTGGAAGTTTAACGCCATCACGTTTATAGCCTACACCGATTTTCAGTGTATCGTAGGGTGAGAGCACGTCAATCTTGGTTAGAGCAATTTCTGTAAGTCCATTTACGCGCGCAGCATGGCGCACCAGCTCAACGTCGAACCAGCCGCAACGGCGTGGTCTTCCCGTAGTGGCTCCGTACTCATGACCGAGTTCGCGCAGTTTATCGCCTTCAGCGCCAAATAGTTCAGTAGGAAACGGGCCCTCTCCCACGCGCGAGACATAGGCTTTTGATATCCCAGTTACAGTTTTCAAATATCTAAAATCAATTCCAGAACCAGCGATAGCCCCACCGGTCGTAGTATTGCTTGAAGTGACATAGGGATAGGTTCCAAAATCGATATCCAGACCCGTGCCCTGGGCACCCTCGAGCAACACAGTCTTGCCGCTTGCTAGCTTTTCATTCAAGTAAAGCGAGGTGTTCTTAACCATTGGGCGAATCGTCTCGCCGAATTTGAGTAGCGATTCGTAGAGTTCCTCAAATGGCACTTTAGGGAGCTTGTATAGATTGACGAGTTCGTGATTTTTGATTTCCAGAATGTGTCCGAGTCGATCACGTAGTTTGCTTGCATGCGAAAGATCACCAACGCGTAAACCAATGCGCATGGTTTTGTCCCCGTAGCAGATTCCAATTCCACGCTTGGTTGTTCCGATCTTCTTACTACCGGCTGAATTCTCACGGTGCGCGTCGATTAGCCTGTGCAGCGGCAGTACAATGTGGCATGCATCTGAAATGATCATTCGACCCATTACGTCGATATTGCGTTTCTTCAGAGCTTCCATTTCTTCTGTGAAAGCACCTGGATCAAGTACTACGCCATTGCCAATGACGCAGATTGCGTTGGGGTACAGAATTCCGCTGGGAATCAAATGAAAGATATAGGTTTCGCCATCCACAACTACTGTATGGCCTGCGTTTGCTCCGCCCTGATACCGGACGATGCAATCGATCTGAGCGCTCAGGTAATCGATTACCTTGGCCTTACCTTCATCCCCCCATTGCGTTCCAACAACAAGTGCAGCGCTCATGATTCCTTCCTCATTCCCGATTCCTGTGACAGAGCAAAGGCTAGAAGCTCGGCGTCAAAGGCAAAACCACATGCCGGATTATGCTTTCCAGAAAACTTCTCAAACAGGCCATCGTATACGCCGCCTGCGAGAACTGGCTCGTGGTTACCATTGGCGTACGCCTGGAAAACGGGGCCAGTGTAATACGAAAGATCGCGCACCAGTCCAAAGTCGTATAGAATCCCCGGAGCAGATGGACTCTCGTCGATCACAGGGAGCAATGCTGGAAGCCTGGCGGCAACGGACCTATACGCATCGAGCGATTTACCACTCAAGAAGGGAAGTTCGAGGAGAATCTTTCGAGCTTCGCTTGAGAGTCCACTTTGTCCGGCAAAGTTCTTCAGACCGGCCACGTCCTTCTTGTCCAGGAGCTGGGTTGCCTGGGCAAATGAATCGCTGTTGGTTTCTGCCAGAAGAATGCGCAGGAACCGCTGATCTCCATAGATCAGGCTCAGTTGCTTTCCCCACGGCGAATCTAGAGTCAGGCGAATCATCTCATTTACACGACCAGACCGATCACCGAGCAGTTCAACGCCTGCCTGGAGTATCTGCCGTCTGTGTCCGGATCCGGAGGGTTGGTCCACGAGTACAGGTTGAATATAGAAGAAGCCACCACCTGGCGAAAGGGTACCGGAGGCTGCAGCCTTTACAACCTGCACGGTTAAGTCCGAGCGGATTGCCAGATTTTCACCGTCGATGTCACGTGATTCAAAGCTCCAGGAATTGCGTTCGCGCGCAAGCTTGAACGTTGGGGCGAAATCCATAAGGGGCGGAATCACCTCTTCAAACCCGTTAGCTGTAAAATAGGTTCGAATCGAGTCACAAACAGCATGCAGGCGACGTGCATCAGCAGGTCCGCGGAATTCAAAGCCATGCGGCAACCAGCTCTTAAATCGTTCTTTTCCAGTGAGATTCTTCACGCCAGCCAGTTTCCTGATGATCTCTTTGGACGCAAATACCGATTTTAAATGAAAGGTCTCTGATGAAACACTGGATATGGAAAACAATCGCAGGTTGGATCGTGCTCTGGCTTTTCGTTCTGCCAGCCGTTCTACTACCGCTTGGTTTTCTGGCTTCAAAGCTGGGCGACGCATACCTTACTGAAGCCGCGCCCCAGGCGCGCAATCAGGCAGTGGAATTAATGCGCCTCATTGCCTCTCAGGCAGAAGGGGATCTCACGCCGGAAAAGATGGTCAATATGTCCCAGACAATGGCTGATCTGGTGCAGCGTTCAAACACTTCTTCCTCAGGGATCATGTCAATCAGGGACCTGGCATTGATCGACCCAAAAGGCAAGGTACTTGCGCATAACGATGTAACACAGATTGCCAAAGACACGGCCTCAGCCTATACAACAAAGGAAGTGCTGGGTCTGTTCAATCGCTTGCGCCGCGACTCTGTAGATGTGCGTATAACGGCCCTCTATACGCCGGAGTTTTCCAAGGATCCGCTCACGCAGGCAATTGTTACTAAATTCATGCCGCAATTCAGGGCTGCTTATCCAGAACTACTTGCCGGTCAGTATACGATTACAACTGCTGTGTATCCAATCGATGGAGAGGTTCCAAAGGCCGGATTCATTCTGACAGTTGATCATCGTTCTCCTGAGCGAATCCTGGGTTCAATGGCTTCACTTATGACTCCTGTATTACTCTTTGCTTTTGGAGTAATTGGTATTGTGGCATTCTTTTACTTGCCCGTGCTCATATTGATCACAGCGCGCCAGAATGCGGTTAAAGTTCCCGGCGTGGCTGAATATGAAAATACTCACATAGACGATGAAGATCTCCCGGATATTTCAGCGGAGCCTGAGTTTGAACATGTTAGCCCGACTGATTTTGACGACGTACCCCTTCCAGATTTTCTAGAGGATGCGCCACTTTCATCCGCGAATGCGCATTCTGCGTCCGGGAACGCGCAGGTAACGTCGCATAGCCTTTCTCATTCTCAGTCCATGCACATGCCCCGAGAGATTCCAGTCCCTGCAATGGCCGGGACTGCATCCCGCTACGCACCTGGAGAAGTCCTGGACGCTATCCCATTGGAAGCAGATCACTAAGCGAACGAAAAATGGAAATCAAAACACAAGAAAACGGTAACGCGCAATTCCTGACACTGGCCGGACGACTGGATGCTGTAACTGCCACAGATTTCGAAAAAATAGCCGAGCACCTGCTGCACGCAGGTCATCGCATGTTTTTGATTGATGCGCAAGATCTCGAGTACGTATCCAGTTCTGGAATCGGTGCCCTTGCTAAATGGGCCCGCAGCCTGGATCGTGCTGGTGGTGCGTGCGCGATTGTTGGAGCTGGAAGTGAAGTTCGCTGGCTTTTGCAGTTCTTTGGATTATCGCGCCAGTTGCCGCACTTTGGAAATCTGAGTGATGCAGAGCGTTTCCTGACGGAGCGGAGCCGGGCAGCTTCTCACTTGAGCATTCTTACTACGCCGCGGCCAGCTTCCGCCTATGCCGCTCCCCGGGCCATTGCAATGGATATGAAGGTGCAAGAGCCACGCCCCAAAGTTGCAGGTTCCTCAGCGCATGCGGAGCCAGCACAGGTGGACACTCAGGCAACAGCAGAAGGCGGACAATTGGGAGCTAATCTTTCAACTCTTGAAGCGAGTCTTGCTCGAGTAATCGATTCGCTGGAACGAATTCCAGACACGATTCGTGAATTACGCGAACAGAATCTATCCACGTTGCAGCCTAAGAAAGCTTCCGTTCGTTTTGCAGAAGGAATTGTAGTCGACTGCCAGAGGTGCGGTTCGCACCTGCGCATTAAGAAAACAGGGGAACATCTCTGTCCTAGATGTGCGGTTCGCTTCAGCGTGAATCAGAACGGGACGGCACATTTCTCTGAAAGGCCTTCTTCGTGGCAAGCACAGCAAGAAACTCACTCCGCCTCTCACTCGTAACAATTGTATCGCGCATCACTGGACTGGTGCGCGATCATTATCAGGCAGTTTTTTTTGGAACTGGGCCCATCTCTGCCGCCTGGGAAATCGCCTACATGCTTCCAAACATGTTACGAAATCTCCTGGCAGAAGGTGTTCTGTCCCAGGCTTTCGTTCCAATCTATTCCAGCTCCCTCAAGGAATCTGAAACTGCAGCCAGACGAACAAGTGGTGTAATCTTATGTTACCTTTTCTTTGTTTTGTTGGCAGTAGTAGTTCTAGGTTGGATTGTATTTCCGTTCCTCCTTCC
>JAIOPQ010000036.1 GCA_021413825.1 Spirochaetia bacterium
CTTTAACCCTGGATTTACGCTTAGCAAGTGATTCAAAGGTCAGGTCCTCGGTTGAAAAATCAACTTCAGCCTCTGTTTCTGCTTTTAGACCAATTAGCGCAGAACGAAATTTTGAAATAGTCCTGGATAGTTCTCCGCCCATAAGTTTTCGCGCTGCGCTAAGTTCATACTCGCTGCGCGCGTCTATCAATTGCAGGACCGACTCTGCTTTTGTAAGATCCATTCGCCCATTACGAAATGCGCGCGAAGTAAATTCACCCGGTTCCGCAAGACGTGCTCCGGTGGAGCAAAGCACCTCAACTGCTTTTCTCAGAATGATTGGATTACCGTGTAACGTCAACTCAGCCGAATCTTCGCCCGTATAAGAAGCCTGCGCTTTATAGAACACCGTCATGGATTCGTCGACGACGCTACCTTGCAAATCAACAAGATCGCATAACGTTAGAACACGGGGGTTTTCTGCAAAACTGAATGAGGATTTACGCGGACGGAGGAATTGTTTCAGGAGATGGAGCGTATCTGGACCAGAAATTCGAACAGTCCCCAGGGCTGCGCGCCCCGGGTATGTTCCGATCGCAACGATCGTCATTGGTCATCGGTTAAAATCACGATCATCGACTTCTTCTTCCGAACTATTCGGGAGACGATTGAAATCGCGTTCTTTGATTGGCTGACTATCCCGACTGCCGGAATTGCCAGAGTTTCCACGATCTCCACGATCATTTTTATCCGCACGGTCATTGCGCTCGCGTCCCGGTTCACGATCCGGCCCACGGCCCCGCTCGGGCAGTACACGGACTCGCTTATAGACTCCATTTCCATCTGAGCGAGTGGTAACACGCTCATCCGGTTCAAGCGAAAGGTGAACAATGCGACGTTCGTACGGATTCATCCACTCGAGAAGTACTGATTGGCCTGTGCGCGCCACGCGATCCGCAACTGCTTTTGCAAGCTTGGTAAGGCGAAGCTTTCTGCGTTCTCTGTACTCAGCAACATCGAGGACTACGCGGCGATTATTGCGCAGTCTTGAGTCCACCATGCAGTTCATCAGAAACTGTAATGAATCAAGCGTACGACCTTGCTTTCCAATTAGAATCGCTGAGTCCTCGGTCTCGATTTGAACCAGATAGCTTTCTTCTTCCGGAACGACCGTTACCTGATCCACAGACAGACCCATCTTGCGAATGAGGGTAATTACAGTGCCCTTGATTACTTTATCAACCGGAACACTCTTGGAAAACATCCTGACGATTGTTGGCTTACGGCTGACAATCCCCAGGAATCCTTTGCCGGAAGACACGGCTTCGAACGTTACTTCATCTTCTTTAACATCGAGGGCTGCGAGCGCCATTTGCTCTGCTTCACCCTTTGTCTTTCCTTCTGCCTCGTAGATATAATTCATAGGTATCTCCTAATTTGTTCAGGCAGGTTTTTCTTCGCTATCCGATAACCGATTACTGATCAGTTGCCAGACGATAGCGAGAACGTTCTGGATTGTCCAGTAGAGGGTTACTCCACTTGGCATAGTCCAGAAGAAGAAGATCATGATCACAGGCATCATGTACATCATGATCTTTTGTTGAGGATCCATAATTACAGTCGTGAGTCTCTGCTGTAAAAGCTGTGAAACCACCATACACAACGGAAGAATGTTGATATGGAAATTGTGCAGGAAGAAGAAATCCTTGATCACATAAATCGTGTCTGGTTTAGAAAGATCCGTCATCCAAAAGATGAACGGGCTGCGCCAGAGCTCGATGGACTCTGAGAACGCGCTATAGAGTGCGATAAAGATTGGGATCTGAATTACAATCGGCAGACAACCCTTGGCGGGATTTATGTTATGCTTTTTGTAAATCTCCATTGTCTTTTTCTGTTTTTCAGTTGGATTGTCTGCGTACTTCTCATTGATCTTTTCAAGCTCTGGCTTGAGAGCGGACATCTTCTTCATGCTCTTCGCTTGAATTTGATTCAGTGGGAAAGTAATCAGCTTAAACGTGGAAGCGATCAGAATAATTACCCAGCCGTAGTTTCCGATGTATAGATACAAGAAGCGCATGACCCAAACAATTCCGTCGCGCACTTTGGAGAAGAGCGCCAGAAAACTGGACGTATAGATTATCCCTCGAGCTTCTTTTTCTGGTTCAGCACTGCCAAATTCTTGCGCGGCTGTCTTTTCATCTTTGAAAGCATGGCTTTCGTCCGTACGAACACCGTAGTATACTTCTTGATCAAGGATCAATGCATCAGTGCGCTGTTGCGCGATCGCGAGTTGTTTGCGGTCTCCCGTTAAATCTGTCCCGGGTGTCTTGAACTCGATCTCTTTTCCGGTATTTGCACCGAGGCGAAAGTCGGAGAAGATAGCAGTAAAAGCTTCTTTGCCTGCTGGATCGATATGGTTCTTCAGCGCAATGCCGTCTGGCTGATTCAGTTGGTTGCCGCCATCAAAGAACTTATTGTAAGCGAAGAAATACTTTGAATGGGAACCCATGAAACGCAGAGTATTTGGAAATTGCAGATACTCGCTATATGGAGAATCTGCAAGTCTCTCTCCGCAGCCAATGAATGACAGCATCGAGTTTGAAGGCGGAACGTTCATTCGATGTTCTAGCTTATTATTGTAATAGTAGAAACGGCCGTACAATGTTTGAACTGAAGTTTCCTGCGAATCCGGTGCAGGACCCAGATCACCCATGGACCTGTAGAAAAGGGGGCCACCCCAGACGAACTCTTTGCGCTCCATGTTGCGCAGAATACTGATCTGTCTAAAGAAGTGTTCACCTTTAATGAAGCGGTAAATCTTGATAATTTCGAATTCGTTTCCACGAATACGTGCCGGCGCTCGGTAGCGAATCTCTTGCACGTTACCACTGACAAAGGGGCCTTCCTTTCTAAAAGCGGCGCGATTCAACGGAGGTTCGGCCAGCTGTAGTTCTGTCTTACCCCAATCAGGAACGATAGGCGATCTTCCGATTACGCCATTCTTTTCGGCATAGTCAGCGCGGAAGTACAGGTGAAACTGAAAGTCCATCCCGTTGCCACGAGTGCCCTCAAAAGCTTCGTACTTTCTGGCTTCTTCACCTTCAGCTGCAATTACGGAAGCTGGAAGGGGAAGCTCCTTTGACTTGCGTAAAAATAACTCCTCGATTCTGCCCCCGCGGCTGTTCAGCTTTGCTACAAAGTTGCCTGCGTCGATGGTTGTTACTTCACCAGGGCCCTGAACAAAATCAAAGTCTGCTTTTTTAGGAGCGTCGCGGAGAACTTCCTCTGGAAGAGGAACTTCCTTGGGTTTCTCATTGTTCCCACCCATTTGAAAAAATAGAAGCATGGCTCCGCCGATGAGTAAAATCGGCAGGAAGGATCCCAGCCCGGGCTTTTGTTGTTCTTCTTTCTTTTCCATGCGCCTAACTAACTCCTATTCTGTGCATCTGGCACGACTGGGTCAAAATAACCTTTGGAGAACGGATTGCACCGCGCAATCCTGAGTGCTGTCTTTCCAAATGCCTTCCAGAAACCAAATGTTTGGAAAGCCTCTTCGCCATAATGCGAGCACGAGGGATAAAAACGACAGCGTCCTGGTATCAAGAGGCCTATTGAATTTCTGTAACCTCGAATCATTGCAATTGCAGTGCGATTCGCGGGGTTCATGCCGACTCCAATAGATCCGCTCGCGTGAACGCCGCTTTGGCCAGCGCAGAGCGGTCGTCTAACGTTGCGTTCAGGAAAACCGAATCCGGGAAAATAGCTATAGACCAGCCAGTGCGAATCAATGGGACAATTGGATTGATCGCTTCACGTGCAATACGGCGCAGCCGATTCCGGTGCACCGCGTTTTTTGGACGCGAAATACACACGGCAAGGCCACCGTTGCCGGTTTCATCTTTATGAACAATCAGTGTGATTCCCCGCTGCGGAATTCTGCGGCCGCCGCGAAACAAGCGCTCGAAACGCTGCTTACCTTTCAGAGTACGCGCGCGGAAATCGGTTATGCCCAGGACTACTTCCTGTGCTTTTGATCCGAAGCTGTGAGGCGTTTGCGGCCCTTCTTTCTTCTGTTCGCTAGTACTTTGCGTCCATTTGCTGTGGACATGCGCTTTCTGAATCCGTGCGTTTTGGCTTTGCGTTTTTTGCTGGGCTGGAATGTTCTTTTCATTAGTTTTTTCCGGAAGTGTCAGGTGAAAGTGTGAGCCAACCGCCAAGGTTGGCTGGAACCGGACTTTCTTGTTAATTTCTTTCAAAAATGGCCCGACGACCAGGGGGTCAACATTTTTTAATCCCAATTGTACATGCTCTGACAGCGCCGCTGCATTTAAACGAGGTGTTTGTTTTTTGGCTTGCTCATTTATTCCCTGGCAGTTTATTTCCGCATCCGTTTTGAGCTGGTGGTTCATCTGTGCTGGAAGAGGCCTGGTTACGAACACTTTTTGAACTGAAGAGAGACACTGCCGCACAGGTATTGGATCCCTTTTTTCATGGTGTTTTTGCAAAGAAAGCCGGGGACCAGAATCGTCTTGTACTCAATGTGCCCAATGCCCGCATTCTGTCTCATTTAAAAGCAAATTACTCGACTCCAATTCAATCCAGAATGCAGAGTTTGCTTGGCCATCCGGTTGCGATTGAATTTGAAATCGCAGATTCAGCGCCTGGAGCCTTCCCAGATTGGCTGCATCCACGTTACACTCTGGAGAATTTCTATGCCGGCACAAATAACCGGATACTCATGCAAGGAATCCTTGCTGCTATCGACTCGCCGGGCGTAAACAACCCTTTAGTAATCTACGGAGCTTCTGGCGCAGGCAAGACACATCTGGTTCACGGCATTGCAAAGCGGATTCTGGAGCAATCCGGACAGGTTAAAGTTCTCTACGTAACCGGGGAGAACTTCAGGGATCAATACTTACAGTCGCTTCAAACGAAATCCGCAATTGATTTCAAACAGAGTATGCGACAGGCTGACATTTTTATACTCGATGATCTACATGCTATCCGCGTCACGTCGCCCAACAGCCGGGAGGAACTAACTCATACCCTGAGCCACTATCTAGATCGCGGAAAACAGGTGATAATCACCTGCGAATCAGCTCCCGCTGAACTGCGACTGGAACCCCGCCTTGAAAGCCGAATTCTTGCGGGGCTTCAGCTTTCAATCGATCCGCCGGACGATGCTATGCGATTTGAACTTACGGAGCGAATCGCAACTGAAAACAAAATTAAACTTCCCACCGACTTACTTCAGCTAATCTCAACAATTGTTCGCGGCGGGGTGCGTGAGTTAGAATCGGCCCTGGGAAAATTGCATCTGATTCAGAATCAGGGAATCGACCTGAATACAGAGACCATTGAGCGTTACCTGAGCGCCTATAGAAATACAGAAAGGAGCATTTCACTTGAAGACGTTTTGCGAATTGTGGGTGCTCGCTTTGGTGTAAGCAGAGCGGAACTGCTGGGAAATTCGCGCAAAACAGAGCATGCAGTGCCCAGACACGTTGCAATGGTACTCGCCATCGAATACGCAGGTCTGAGTAAATCCGCTGTGGCCAGACAATTTCAAAAGCGAGATCACACTACAGTCATTCATGCGCAGAAGAAAGTAAAAGAGCGATTAAAAGCAAGCCCTGTCTTTCGTAAGATATATTCTTCGTCTGTGGAAGATCTGTGCAAGACGGCCCTATAACCTGTGCGTAACTTGTCGAACATCTGACATTTTGGCCGGGATTCTAATTCACACACAGGAACGGGACCAGGCTCTGCCCGGGTTTCTTTTTATTTTGACATAGAGGCGACAAAAGCGGAAACCGGTATGGTCCAGAATTCGCCGGTAGTTTGAGCCAATTCTGCAGTTTCCGACATATTCACACTCTAAACAAAGTACAAGTACATAAACAAGATATTCATAATTGGATGAAGCAATGAAGTTCACAGTAGACCGACAGCAATTCTTGAAAGCAATCACAACGGTTGATGGAATCATTCCATCAAGGGAAATCCGTTCAGTCTATTCTAACGTGCTCATCGAAGCAGACAAAGGAAATGCAGTCCTTACCACGACGGACCTTGAGATTGGTCTTAAGACATCGATTCCAATCCAGATGGATAAGAAAGGGAGCACCACTGTACCTGCCAAGAAGCTCACACAGGTTATCGGGGCCATGGACGGAGATTCCATTGAGATCAGCGTCGATGACGACAAGATCAATATCTATGCTCCACAGGCCAGAACCAAACCGAAAGTGCACCTTGTAACTTCACCTGCATCTGATTACCCAGCGTCAACTAGTGCTCCGGAAAGTAGTTTCGTTTCATTCCCGGCTGCTGTGCTTCGTGAAATGATCACCAAGACATTTTATGCCATGGCCCAGGATGATAGCCGCTATGTTTTCAATGGACTCTATCTCAAAGTTGTAAAAAATACTCTGATCATCGTTGCAACAGATGGCCGTCGTCTGTCAAAAATCGAAAGGGAACTTCCTAACGCCCTTCCATTCAAAGAGGGGATCATCCTTCCGGCAAAAGCTGTTAAAGAACTGGTCCGGTTGCTTGATGCTTCTGAAGAAGCAGCTCTCGCATTTGATGAAAAAGAAAAGCGTGTCCATATTCGAGTTGGTAGAGTCGATCTAGTCTGCAAACTTATTGATGGAAATTTCCCAGACTACGAGCAAGTAATTCCAAAGAAGCTCGATCATAAAATCAAAATCAATCGAATTGAACTCGAGAAAGCCATGAGGCAGGCGGCTTCCGTAGCCATCGAACCGGCCCGTCAAGTTAGAATGAGTTTTACCAGCGGCAATGTTGGATTTCAGGCCAGCACGCCAGATCTTGGTGGAAGTGAAAGCAGCCTGGACTGCGAATACGGTGGACCTGAAATGGTGATCGGATTCAATTCAGTTTATATCATGGATGTTCTAAAAGTACTGGCATCCGACGATGTTCAATTGGGCTTCTCATCGCCAAGCTCGCCTTCTGTAGTAAGTGACCCTGCGGATCCGGATTTTCTGGCAGTCGTAATGCCAATGAAAATCTAACAGAATGTGCGACTGATTTCCGCGCAGCTTCGGGATTTCAGAAACTACAGCAATCTAGTCATAGACTTTCCATCGCGCCTAACGTTCCTCGTAGGCCAGAACGCTTCCGGGAAAACAAACCTTCTTGAATCAATAGGGCTTCTAGCCCACGGAAGATCGTTCCGTGGAGCAACTGATCCGGATTTAACTCGAGAGGGTGCTGCGGGATATTACATTAAAGCCAAATATGAGAAGCTCGGAACAAAGAATGAAATCGAAATGGCAGTGGATTTCTCTTCGGGTGAATTAAGAAGGCGCATTAAACTAAATGAAAAAAACGTCTCAAGTCGCAGTTCCATTGTAGGACAATTCATGTGCGTTGTATTTAGCCCCGCTGATTTACAGATAGTTGAAGGTGGTCCGGGCGAGCGTCGTAAATTTATTGATGCAACAATTGCAAGCATGGATCCCGCATATTTACAAAATCTAATCCAATATCAAAAAGCCCTGAGGCAACGAAACGCCCTGCTTAAGCGAATTCGGGAAAGAAAAAATTCGCCTCAGGATTTGGGAATTTGGAATACACGACTCGTTCACTTTGCAGAACTTATCTGGAACACACGCGCCGACTTCCTTGATAAATTTCACGATGCATTTACGCAGGCTCTGGGACAGATATCCGGGGAACGGGACAGGATACGTTTTTCTGTACATGCGAATCATCGCGAAGATCTAACTGCGTACCTGGAGGCCTCAGTCATCAAGGACACCAGAGTGGGTTACACCACGGCGGGACCGCATCGAGACAGTCCGCAGTTTGAGAAAGATGGTAGTGAGCGTTGGTGGAAGCGTTGAAAGACGAGACGGTGTTCATGTCTGAGTTTGAAATTCCCGAAAAGATACCCGATGCGGTTCCAGTTTCACAGTATCGAGATACCTTCTTGAACGGATTTGTAAGCGATAGTGAAGTTCGAGACATTACTTTGATGACCCTCCAGGCTCGCTGGCCTGATCTTGTGGGCCCAATTTCTAAGCATTCCTATCCAGCTGAAGTCAGAGACCACCGTCTTTACGTGCGCATCGAGAAGGCCGTTTATGCGCAGGACTTCAACCTGGCCATACCTCAGATTCTAAGAGCCATAAAGAGCCAGGTGCAATCGATTCGGGAAATCGTAATTCAAAAAGGTCGTTTTGAACCGGGCGTAACAAATTCTCAACTTCCCGACCAGTTACCGGATAGAACCATCCAACTGCCAGCCGACGTTTCAAATCTGCTCGATCGATTTCGTTCAGGTAGTTGATTTTTTACGATTGCCTTTCCGAATTGCGTACATAAACTCCTGTTTAGACAGCGTAAACGGATTTTGGCACTCAAACCTGAGGCTGCTCAAACCGACGAGAGAAAGGTATGATGACGTTTGTAACCCTGGCGGCACTTGCTGCTGCGTTGATATTCTTCTTGAACGTCATCAATATGCCCAGGGGAAGATCGCTGCCCTCAAAGCAAGAACCACCAAGACTCAATGTTGCGCGCGCTTTGAGCATGAAGGCATCGGAACGCCCCAGGCTTTGTCCCGTTTGTGGCACTCTGTTGAATCAGGAAGAATATCTAATAGCAGCAATCTTTCCCGATCCGGGTCCTAACCAGAAGCGGCAGGCACATATTTATGGTTGCCCGCATTGTTACCTTACTGGCGGAGTAAATCCCACCCGACTCACTAGAGTGAGTCCCGAGGAATTTATTTCTGAGAAGGAAACCCATGCCCGATCATCCTGAGCTCGGCAAACTTGAGCCACACGAAGTTACACAAGTAAAAACAGCCGTCGAAGGGCTGGTGCGTTCACTTAAAGCCAGGATGGGTATTTCTGGACAGGCTTCAAACCTCCTGAAGGATGAAGAGATCGTTATTCAATCTCTGCTTCACCCGGAACGCGGAGACGTGCTCATTACAATTCTACGGGACCACAGAGAACTTCATCTATTTATCTCCAATCGCCGTGATGCGAATGCTCCGTTTGTGATTATGGACTTTGCAACGTTCAGGAAGCATCCAGGAAGAAGGCCAATCGATAACATACATTCGCTCAAAGAGGGGGAGTATGGAATCTTCCTGGCTTCTCAACAGGATCTTGATCTAATCAAGTCTAATGCGAATATGAAAGTTGAATTGTACTCAGTGCATCTTGGCGTGCATGAATCTCCAATTGAGCACAAGGTTGAGCACAAGACCCCAGCACAGTTTGGTACTACTGAAAAATGGGAGGCCATCAGACGCAGTGAGGTTGAAGACTCAACTGTTCAGGAATACATCAAGGAGTTATTCGGATTTGGTGTAACTTATGCAAGATATAACCAGCAACCGCGTCATGAACATATTGTGATTCGCCCGGATAAAGAGAAGCTCTTTGTAGGCCAGCTGATTCGAGATATGTATCCGTACAACGTGAGGGTTATTCTGAGAAAAGAACATCCGGATCAGCATAAAGCTCGCCTGGCGGATGTGCATGGTGCTCTCAGAAAACTCAGAGAGGAAGTCACTCATAAGAATCAAGACGGAATCCCACAGGGCTATTCGCAGTATTTAAGTCACCTGGCGTCACTGCTTGCAGACACAGTAGACAATGATCCAGAATTAAGCCGGTTTGTGTAGTTTCTGGAATATTTATTGCAAAAACATTGATCGTTCCTTGTTATCGGTTGAATGCGCTGCGTTTTGTCGAAGGTGTCGGGGTGAAGTACGGACGGCTATTTTTGAAATCAATGCTCGATTGCCTCAATCGTGTGCGCCACGTAAGCATATTGTTCTTTCTATTAATAGAGTTACCTCTATTAGCCTGCAAGGTCCCCTCAGAATGTAGGACTGGCGATTCGTCTTGCATGGATCGATTCGTCCTGGCTTTTCTGGAAGCGGATCCACTGGATCCTTGCAAGCAGGACATTCTGACCCTCATACAACCTGGAAACTGGGGAAATCTGAAACATACCCTGGAACAACAGGCGAGTCTGGGTTCCTATGCTGCACCTTCTCAGGGAAGTATGGCATACACTAACGTTTCTGGCGGGGATTACTATGGCGGGGTGCTCGGCTCGAATGGTAAAGTTTATGGGATTCCCACTGGTGCTGCGGCTGTCATGGAAATCGATCCAGAAACTAACACACGCTCAAGCTTCGGAAGTTTCGCAAGTACGTTCATGTGGGCCGGCGGAGTGCTGGCACCGAACGGAAAAATCTACGGAACTCCTAATCAGGAGGTGTCCTTCTTACTCATCGATCCCGTAACTCGAACTACATCTACTTTTGGAACGGCTGCGGCCAACGATTATTTCGGTGGAGTGTTGGCGCCTAACGGTAAGATTTATGTGATTCCTCACACTTCCACGAGTGTCGCAGTAATCGATCCAGCCAACAACATGGTCGCAACGTTTGGATCTTTTGCGGGGGCGACGAAGTGGGTCGGTGGAGTATTGGCACCTAACGGTAAGATCTATGCAATTCCATACACTGTCTCAACTGTGCTCGTGATTGATCCATCGAACAATTCAGCGTACACGATTCCGTCTGCGACAGGTTTCCTGGGGGGCGTCCTTGCACCCAATGGCAAGATATACGCGCGGAATGCAACCAGCCTCCTTATCATAGACCCGGAGACGGATACAGCGACCACGGTTTCTGCGCTTGCAGCGCCAGGATTCACGGGCGGTGTCTATGCTCCAAATGGGACCATGTTTTTTGCCGGCAACGCCGGCGCCTCCGTGTTTGGAACCGCTGAACCGGGAACCAACATCACCGCGAACTTTGGCAGTGTGACGTCGAGTCTACGTGGCGCGGTCCTCGCTCCCAATGGTAAGATTTATGGAATGCCGTACGGTGAGGCCTCGATTCCCGTCATTGACACGGGCTCCAGGGGCAAGCTTTGCCAGGCGATTGCGTCCTCTGCTTATTTCAATAAACTTTGACGTTAGGCGAACGCGATCGATTCGAGTACGGGCAAAACGAGATCAGGGATGTCTCTGAAGGCGTAACTTTGCAAACACCGGCAAATGATCCGACGCAGTGCGTGTCTGCTTGTTTCTAATTACGTGGTGTTCTTTGATTTCCCACCAGTCGTTTACAAAGATTCTATCAAGCCGAAGAATTGGAGCGTAAGCTGGAAAAGTATTTCGCTTAGCCCCGTGCGAAGTGTCCCTGAAACCTGAATCCAGGAATGAAGCAGAAAGTCTGCTGGTTCGATCGTTGGTGTCACCGAGCAAGACCAGTGGTTTTTTCTCTAGTTCAAGCATTGGGCGCGATTCAACTATTTTCTTTTTCTGTCGCACCTGCTCCATTCGTGCGAGGCCAAGATGAAAGTTCAGAATTCCAACTTCCCCGGCTGGAGATTCAAGGGAAGTCACCAGGCATCCGCGCTTTTTCTTGATACCCCAGGTGATATTTAGATTCTCCGAGGATTTAATCGGAAGTTTTGAAAAGGTCGCGTTTCCGTAATGGCCATGTTTGAGTTTCACATTTAGCCCAACGTCGTAGTGCATGCCCAGGCTATCAGAAATCAGGTGCGCCAGGTCTTCCCGCTTGCTTCGGGGCACGAATCTGTCCACTTCCTGAAGGGCGACCACATCCGCCCCGATTTCCTTGCAGATATCGATGATTCTATCCAGGCGGTATTTCCGATCAAAACCAATGGCTCTGTGGATATTATATGTGAGAAAAGTGAGTTCCATTCGGTCGAAGAAACTTTATCCTAAAAATGTCTTGCGGACACGAAATTCTGAGCATCAATGATCTCAGCCCTGTTCTTTGGAAGCAAATTTAAATGATCACATATCGCTACGGACCATACGAACCGGATAAAGACAGGCCATGGGATTTGGATCGCCTGATGGGTGTCCTATCTGACATGATCATGCGCTACGATATTCAACTCGAAGAAGCGTTGCGAATGCTCATTGATCGCGGCCTCCCAGTAAACATGTTCCTGAAAGAAGGCGGAATGCAGGATCTGGTTCAGGCTCTGGAAGCGCAATTGCGTGAGAAAATCCAGAACGCACTGGACACCTTTGAATTAAAATCCGCACGAAAAGAGACTGAAGAGGATCTTTCCAACAGTAAATCAGAATCGCTGAAGCGATTTAAGAAGGATGAGGAGCTCAAATCTGCTTTAGAGAAGGCCCTTGCTGACTTGAGCGTGGATGCACTCTACCGAGTGAAGCGGGAAGCACTGCAGCAAGGCAAATCGATTCGCGAATTGAGCCAGCTGATGGCTGATCTTGAGGATTTAAATAGAATTCAGACCGGCGAGAGGAAACACAAATTCACGGGAAGTACGGCCCTCAATCGCCCGGACGCGTTACGAATTTTGCAAGAGCTGGATGATTTAGAAAAGTTACTGCAATCTTTGCAACAAGCTGCTGAGAATGGAGACCTCTTCAATTTCAATCTTGAAAAACTTGCGCAATATCTAGGTCCGGAACAGTATCAAGAATTTCTGGAGCGCCGCGAACAGATTTTTGAAAAACTACGTGAGCTTCTTGAGAAACAGGGCCAGATAGTTGAGGACCAGGAAACCGGAGAGCTCCGCCTTTCTCCTCAATCGATTAAGCGGATTGGCAGAAGAGCACTTGAAGAAATATTTTCTACGCTCAAAGCGGATACAGCCGGTGGGCTGCACGATGCAAATGAGGCAGGTGACAGCGAGAACGTTTCTTCGCGTACGCGGCCAATTGAATTTGGTGATCCGATTTCAAACATGGACATATCGGCGAGTATTCTGAATTCGTACATCAGACGTAAGTCAAACAAACCAGACTTTTCTGACATAGAGATCTTTGAAGCGCGCGGCGCAGCTCGGAGTTCTACGGTTGTTCTACTGGATATGTCCGGAAGCATGATGCGCGCGGACCGATTTTACAATGCAAAGAAGGTCGTGCTCGCACTAGATTCATTGATCCGCCAGGATTATAAAGATGATAAACTAATGGTCGTTGGATTTGGAACACTCGCCGAAGTAATTGCGCCGGCAAGGGTCCCATCTCTACAGCCGTATCCTGTTACCATTTACGATCCGCATATTCGCCTGCGTTATGATCTTTCCAGGCAATCGCCGGCCTCAATGGAAAGAATTCCTCGTTATTTCACAAACCTGCAGAAGGGGTTGCAGCTTTCGCGCACACTGCTTGGGAGCGGGGAAACCAAAAACAAGCAGATTATCTTAATTACGGATGGAGTTCCCACTGCGCATCATGAAGGCCAACACTTGCACGTGAACTATCCGCCTTCACCGGCCGACTTTGAATTTGCCCTGCGCGAAGTTAGAAATTGCACGGAGGATGGTATCATCATAAACACCTTCCTCTTAACATCCGATTGGGAAATGGGCTATTTCGGGGAAGAGCCCTTTATGCGCCAATTTGCCAAACAGTCCATGGGTCGTATTTTCTACCCGCATCCAGGCCAGATGAACCGAATGGTTCTAGTGGATTTTTTGCAGAACAAGAAAGCAATATTCGACTACTAAGGTCGAGCCGAATCAAGGTCTGGCGCAGTCAAAAACGTTGTGGTTGACCAAAAAAAAGTAGAATAACCTGACGCGAAGATTTATGAGGTTCTATGCCATATATTATTACAGAACCCTGCGTCGGCGTTTGCGATACGGCTTGCGTTGATGTTTGTCCCGTGGATTGCATCCACCCTCGTAAAGACGAATGGGAAAAAATGGGCATCAACAAAGACGCTCTGGCCGGAAAGCAGCTGTTCATTGACCCACAAGAGTGTATCGATTGTGGCGCCTGCGAGCCAGCCTGTCCCGTGCAGGCAATTTTTCCTGAAGATGAAGTTCCAGAGAAATGGAAATCTTTCATTGGACTGAACTACTCGCATTACGGCCAGACCTACAACGGCTGATTTCGCTCTCATCGATCTCTGAAAAAAAGGTTTCCTGCCTTGCTCTCTTGTATCTAATCTAAGATACATCAGAGCAAAGGAGATCATATGCATACACTAACACGCGTAGTTGGAAGAATTCTGTTCGGGATTCCATTTCTAATCTTTGGTGTTTTCCACTTTCTAAACGCAACAGCCCTGGTAGGAGCCGTACCGGCTTATTTGCCAGCGCCTGCAGTGTTTGTTTATCTGACGGGCGCAGCCATGATTCTGGCTGGCGTGAGTATACTTTCTAAAATCAAGATTCGCATGGCCTGTCTGCTTCTAGCAGTGTTGCTCTTGATTTACATTGTACTCGTTCATGTTCCAGGATTGCCGAATCAAATGTCCGTTGGATCACTTTTGAAAGACCTGGCACTGCTGGGTGGAGCCCTCACGCTCGCTGGCAACTACGTCGATTGAATTACTCCATCCGGGCTGTGCGAATCTGCCTGCCCGGATTCCATTGAGAGTACCGCACTATCGAACTAAGTAGATTGCAGCAACTCCCAATAATACAAAAGCGAAATGCAGCAGTCCAGCCTTCCAGCCAGTATATTTGTGCAATCCTGGAACTAGATCGGATATGGCAACGTAGAGCAAACTTGCAGCAGAGATCGACATAAAGTAAGGCGTCAGATAGCGTAACTCGGACAGAAAATAGAATGTGAGTATTCCGCCGGCCAAAGCCGGGAGAGCGGCCAGGAAATTATAAAAGAAAGCTTTGCGCCTGGAAAAACCAGATTCGAGCAAAATTGCAATGTCGCTCACTTCCTGTGGAATTTCGTGGATCAAAATCGCAATGGTCGTCGCAGTTCCAAGCTCGCGTGAATATTGAAATGCGGCCGCGATGATTACACCATCAAAGAAACTGTGAATCGCATCACCCGACAGAATTACAATTCCTGCACCTTTGTGCGTGGCGCAGTCGTGCTCATGGCAGTGGCGGAAAATTACGAGTCTCTCAAGCAAAAAGAAAAACAGAATCCCGAAAAGAACCCATTGCAGAGCCTTTGTGGGTCCGATTTGCCTGCTTGCATCAGGAATCGTGACAAGAAGTGCCGTTGCGAGGAGACTTCCCGTGGCGAAACTAATTAGAATAGGCAGCCAGGATTTGCGCTGCGCTTCATTTAGTAAGAGAAACGCAGAAGAGATGATGGTGACGCCAACTACGCCTACCAGGAGGATGAGTGTAACTTCGCCTGCGCTCACTGATTCTTGGCCATCACGGACAAACCGTGCCTGGGCTGTAAATTTGAAAGTCTTTCTGATTGACGCCTACCTGAAAAGTACCAGCCTGGAAAGTGGAGGGATGGCCGAGTGGTCGATGGCGGCGGTCTTGAAAACCGTTGTGCAGTGATGTACCGTGGGTTCGAATCCCACTCCCTCCGGGGAAGGAGAGGTGGCTGAGTGGCCGAAAGCGGCAGTTTGCTAAACTGTTGTACGCCAAAAGTGTACCGCGGGTTCGAATCCCGCCCTCTCCGAATTTTCCCGAGCACAAGGCAAACGTAAATCATGGCAGATAAAATCAGAGAAATTCAGTCGCGCTTCTCGAAGAATCTCAAAGATCCGGGAAGCAGTGATTCGCTGGGCGCTGTAATTGGATACGTGCCACTGTTTGGCTGGATTTATCCTACCTTCTTGAAAAAAGACAATGAGTTCTGCCAATTTCACGGCAAACAGGCCATGCAATTGAACGCGCTGATGGTTGCGGTTTATTTTATCGTCTGGATCCTGGAGCATTTTCCAATTACCTCCTGGATTTTTGGGCCTGATTCGTTTCTTAATCCCATCACCCAGGCCACATGGCGACTAACCATGATTGGATATTTCGTTCTCTCCCTTATTGGAGCGTACAAAGCATTTACGGAAGAGAAATGGGAAATTCCATTTCTGTCAGATTTCGCTCAAAAACTCGAAAAGCAGATGAAAGACAAGTGAAGATCAAAGACGCATTTCTAAATATTCCCCTGCAATATCGTGCCGCTTTATATTCCGGTCCATTTTTTGTGCTCTGGATTCTCGGATATGCCATGGACCAGGGTGAACGGTCTCGCGTTGCTGCGGGTCGGGGATTTGTAATGCTAACGCTATTCCTTGCTTATCATGCAGTTGTTCTCCTTGCGTTTGAAATAGTTAAGTCATTCCTTAGTTCTAACTTTGCCCTGGACATTGTGCATTTTGCACTCAAGTCAGCAGGTGGCCTAACGTATCTTGTGATTGCAGGATACCTTGGAATTCAAGAGGCGCGTAACGTACCTGCGGCTACTCCCGGTATCGATTCGCGCGCCAGGTATTTGGAAACCGCTCTGGGTCGGTAGCAGCTATGGCACGGTTGTATCGGAGGACGCTGAGAGAAAAGAAAGGCGCTCCTCCGGGGACCCTGGTGTATACCGGCGAAGTTAATGTCAAAACCCACATAACCGTTTGTGAGTACGATGAGCATAAGGCCGTGGAATCGGAAATCACGGACCCGCGTGATTTTCAAATCTACAAGGACGATCCTGCAGTCTCATGGATCAACGTTAGCGGCCTGGGACAGGTTGAACTGGTGGGAAGAATGGGCGATTGCTTTGGTTTGCATCCCCTGGTCCTGGAGGACATTCTCAATACAGATCAGCGTCCAAAACTTGAGGACTACGAGAAGTACATCTACATCGTTTTCAAGAATCTAACTCTGGATCGAACCGGACAGATAAACTACGAACAAATCAGTCTGATTCTGGGTTCGGACTTCCTGATTTCCTTCATGGAAGCTGACAATGAAATCCTGCGCAGTCTACGTGAAAGGATTCGCGGTGATCGCGGCAGAATTCGGAAAATGGGCCCAGATTACCTTGCCTATTGTATCCTGGATATGGTGGTTGATAATTATTTTGCTGTCCTGGAACAGTTGGGAGAACAGCTCGAAGTTCTTGAAGAACGTCTATTGGACGTTTCGCAAAATCCAACGGCCCGCGACATTCAGAAACTTAAGCGCGGACTGTTGCTCATGAGGAAAAGTATTTGGCCCATGCGCGAAGTTGTAGTCAAACTGGAACGGCGTGAATCGGGTCTTCTTCGCGCGGGAACGGAATATTTTCTGCGGGATTTGTATGATCATACAATTCAAGTAGTGGATACTCTGGAGACATTTCGCGATATGCTTTCAGGCTTAATGGATATCTATCTTTCCAGCATGAGCAATCGATTGAACGTCGTGATGAAGACTCTGACTGTAATCACTACAATTTTCATGCCGCTGACTTTTTTGGCAGGTCTTTACGGAATGAACTTTCATCACATGCCGGAGTTGGACTGGTCGTATGGATACCCGGCGGTACTTGCTCTCATGGCTGGCATTGGCGTGTCTATGTACGTAATGTTCAAGAAACGCGGTTGGCTGTGACAGGCGGTTAACCGCCTCGTCAGAGCCAGGCGTACAAACTCTTAGTCCAGAAGCGAACGCAGCATCCAGGCAGTCTTTTCATGAATTTGAAGTCGCTGCGTGAGCAGATCGACGGTGGCTTCGTCACTTGATTTTTCAGCAGTTGGAAAAACGGAGCGTGCCGTGCGAATCACTGATTCGTGTCCTTCCACCAGGTTTTTAATCATATCCTTAGCAGCGGGTACTCCGGAGTCGTCCTTGATATTCGTTAGCTTTGCGAACTCGCCGTAACTTCCCGGCGCGTAAACACCAAGGGAGCGAATTCTCTCTGCGATCAAATCAACTGAATTCCACAGCTCAGTGTATTGCTCCATAAACAGAATATGCAATGTCTGGAACATGGGCCCCGTTACGTTCCAGTGGTAATTGTGGGTCTTGAGATAAAGCGTGTAAGTGTCTGCCAGGACTTTTTTCAAGCCAGTCGCGATTTCTTCGCGCTCTGCATCTGGTATTCCTATATCTATTTTCATATAGAGAATGTGCTACATGCAGATGAGTTGGGCAAGTAATTTATGTTGGTGCTTTGCCCGTTAGGTCAAAACCCCGTAGCATTCCATCGACATTGCGCTTCCAGGTAAAGTTCTGCGCTCGGTTTAGCCCGCGAGTCGCCAGTTTCTTTCTAAGAGGTTTGCTTTCTGCGAATTTCTGCAAGCTGGCGCTAAGATCAGCCTCGCTTTCTGGATCAAAATAGAGCGCTGAATCGGCACAGACCTCCTTGAGACTTCCCGCGGTTGAGGCAAGCACTGGGGTTCCACAGGCCATCGCTTCGAGGGCCGGGAGACCGAATCCCTCAAGTTTGGAAGGAATGACGAGGGCTGATGCAGCACTGTAGAGCGTAGGCAGGTCACTCTCAGGAATGTGTGGCAATAGAATTACATTTTTCCTGACTGCGTTTTCCTGAAACAAGGTTCTTGCATAGTCGGGGATTTTTCCTGACGTGCCGGCCAGCACCAGTGGGAAGGGGAAGTCAGTTCGCCAGAGTCCCGTCAAAACCCTGAGGAGCAAGTCCAGGTTTTTGTGTCTCTTGGCGATACCGACCGCTAGCAGGAAATCACCGGGGACACCGTATCGCTTCCGGAATGCCTGGACGGAAGAATCCTTTGCGGGGCGGAATATGTTATGCTCAATGCCGTTTAACGTTGTGAAGGTCCGGGGCCGAGCCTCCGGGAACATCTCAAGAAAGTGACCCCTCGTTGTTTCAGAAACTGTGAATATGCACGGAGCTCGGCGAGCAATCGTTCCAAGCAAAACCCTCGCGTAGGTTCTATAGATCGGGGATTTGAATTCGTCTGATTGTAGATGAATCAGATCGTGAACTGTTACAGACAATCGACTGGCAAAGCGGAGTGGTATGTTGTAGTGCGGAATGTGCAGGCGATGTGAGCCTGGTGAGGGAAACCTAAACTGCTCTTTGATTGAATAGAGGGGTGCTGTAAATGGAACGATCTCACCTGAGTATTCTGGCAACACCTTGCGGATCGTGTCCGGATTTCCAATCACACGCACATCGAACTTGCGCGCAATCAGCTCGCGCAGTTGACCTCGGATTGTTGTACCAATCCCGGAATTTTCAATCAGGCGGGCGTCGTACAGAAGACTCATGGGTTTACTGCGGCTTGCGCCGCAGATATTATTTCTTACCCAGGAATTTCATCATGCCACGCAATTTCTGACCAACCTTTTCAATTGGATGGTTGAGGCCAGCTTCGCGAAGCTTCTGGAAGTTGGGGTACCCTTTTTTGGATTCTTCAATCCATTCAGTGGCAAACTTGGCACCTTTATCTTTTTGGATTTCAGATAGAATTTCTTTCATTCTCAGTTTTGTGTCAGCGTTGATTACGCGCGGCCCGCGGGTCACATCTCCATACTCTGCCGTGTCGGAGATTGAATGACGCATTTTTGCGATTCCACCTTCGTAAATCAGATCAGTGATGAGTTTTACTTCATGGAGGCATTCGAAGTATGCGATATCCGGATCGTATCCGGCTTCGGTAAGTGTTTCAAATCCAGCAAGGATGAGCGAAGTTAATCCACCGCAGAGTACTACCTGTTCGCCGAACAAATCCGTTTCAGTCTCATTCTTGAAATTTGTTTCAAGAATCCCAGCACGACCTCCGCCAACACCTGATGCATGTGCAAGCGCGCGTTGCCGAGCTTCACCAGTTGCATCCTGGTGAACTGCAATCAGGCAAGGAACTCCTCCACCTTCGCGGTACACGCGACGAACCAGGTGACCAGGGCCCTTTGGAGCAACCATGTAAACGTCGACATCGGTCGGAGGTTTGATCATTTCATAATGAATGTTGAAGCCATGAGAGAATACCAGAGCCTTGCCAGCCTTCAGGTTTGGCTTAACGCTCTCTTCGTAAATCTGAGTTTGAATTTGATCCGGGGCGAGAATTTGAATAACGTCCGCTTTTGCGGCTGCATCGAACGGGGAGAGAACCTCGAATCCATCTTCTTTGGCGATTGGAACAGACTTTGAGTCCGGTTTGAGACCAATGATTACACCCAGACCTGAATCGCGCATATTCTGAGCTTGTGCATGCCCCTGGCTTCCGTAGCCCAGCACTGCGATCGTCTTACCCTTCAAATACTTGGGATCGCAGGAATCATCATAAAATACTTGTGCCATGCGGACAATCCTGACTGAGTCAGGAGGCTGGCAAGGAAAATCTTTACAGTGCCGCTACTTTCAAAAGTTTGCCATCAGTATGAAAATCCTTATTACTGGCGGCGCCGGCTTTCTCGGCTATCATCTAGTTCAAAAACTCAAGAAAGACAAACACAAGATCACGCTCTATGATATTGCGGATTTCAATCCAGCAGATTATCCCAAAGACGTTAAGATGGTTAAGGGCGATGTGCGTGACCTGGCTGCTCTAAAAGCAGCTATGAAAGGACACGATGCTGTAATCCACGGAGCAGCAGCCCTTCCACTCTGGAAGAAAGAAGATATTTACACTACAACAATTGATGGAACGCGCAACGTTTTGGATGCCGCTGGTGCAAACAAGATCGATCGTGTTTGTTATATCAGCTCCACTGCAGTTTACGGAATTCCAAAAAAGCATCCGATCATTGAAAGTGATCCGCGGGTTGGTGTTGGTCCGTATGGCGAAGCTAAAATAGAAGCAGAGAAAATCTGCGAAGAGTATCGCCTGCGCACAAAGATGTGTGTCTGTGTGATTCGTCCAAAGACTTTTATTGGAACTGGAAGACTTGGCGTATTTCAGATTCTATTCGATTGGGTTGAGTCCGGTGTTAAGATTCCGGTTTTTGGAAACGGAAAGAATCGCTATCAGCTCCTGGACGTGCGCGACTTATGCGATGCGATTTCGCTCGGTATCACCGGAAACGCAAAGAAAGCAAATGATAACTTTAACGTGGGTGCTGGAACTTTCCAGACTGTGCGCGAGGACGTTGGTGCTCTCTGCGAGTTTTCAAAAAGTGGCTCACGGGTGCTGGGAATTCCTTCTGCTCCTCTTAAGATTGCCCTGCGTTTCTTTGAAATGCTGAACATATCGCCGCTCTACCGCTGGGTTTATGGAACAGCAGACAAAGATTCTTTTGTCTCAACTGAGAAGCTTACAAAAGCGCTTGGGTGGAAATCCAGGTACTCAAACGCAGACGCTTTGATTGATTCTTACCGCTGGTATCTTCTGAACAAACCAAAGGATGCGGACAGCGAGGCCGGTGTAACCCATCGTGTCCCCTGGAAACAGGGAATTCTGAAAGTATTTAAGAAGTTTCTGTAATTCGCTCTTGCGGCCCTGGCAGACTTGGCCGGCAAGACACCATGCGCGCATCGGCCTTCGCTCGCTGTTGCGACGCTCGGGTCGCGGTGAAGCGCTCGAAGCGTTGCAATTTGCCTTTCCGGATAAATCTGACCCTTGCCTTATCGCGAACGGTGCAAGGGAATCATGATGATTGGGCTGCCGCTTAATAGGCGGCTATTAAAATGGTTTCGATTTCGTTTTTGTCCAGATCGCGCGGTGAGTTCTTCACCATCGGAATTCTGTAGGCTAGATCTGCAATTTCAGGCAGATCTTCCTTTGCAATTTCAAATTCACTGAGTCTTTGCGGGATCTTGAGCTCCAGATAGTTCTTCCGTACGCCTTCAACGGCCTTAATGGCAGCTTCAATTACAGTAATGTCTTTTATGTCCTCATCCAGGGCCCGTGCGATTTGTACGTAGCGGCCAGCGGACGTGGTGAGATTGTATTCCATTACATGGGGGAGCAACAAGGCCATAGCCAGGTGGAACTCAAGTCCTGTAAGCAAATTTGTAGCTGAGGCAATACTGTAGCAAATTCCCAGCATACTATTAGAGTGCGCCATCCCGCAGAGCACGGATGCGAGGCTCACATTCGTCCGCGCCGCTATGTTGTTGGGCTCTTTCATTACGAGCTGGAGATTCTTCTGAACTAGATCGAGTGAGCGGAGCGCAATCGAGGTTGTAATGTCGTTTGCCTTTCGCGAAAGTATGGATTCGATTGATGCGGCCAGATTTGCTGCCCCGGCCCGGCTCAGCTCTCCTTCATTCAGAGCTGATGTAATATTCGGATCAACGAAAATGATCGAGGGAAAAAGTCGCCAGTCCGCACTAAAAAAAACAGAACGTGTTTCTGGATTGTAAACAGAGAACACCGGCGACGATTCCTCGCCCATGGAGGGCGCAGCGGGAACGTGAGCCACTGGAAGCGGATTCTTCTTTAGAGGCTGTGGCGCATGCGGGAGATCTTCAGTAAAGACATCGTTTTTACAAAGCAGCGCAATTGCCTTGGCTGCATGAAATGAATCCCGGCCACCGTATGCCACAACGATGTCGGCTCTGGATTGCTTTGCAAAATGTGCCGCCGTATCAAGTTCTTTGTGACCGGGGCGCGTCGCCATGTCGTCGTAAAGAATGCAGCCAGCAGTATACTTGTCCAGGCTGGTCTTGATGACAGCCAATTCGTCCGGATTGGAAAGCTCGCTCTTTAGAGCTACGAGCAGGACGCGGTTGCCCACTTCCTTGACTAGAGTGCCGATCTTATGCGTTGCGTTTTTTTCTATAAAAATGCGCGGCGGAAACTGATAGTGAACCCATTCGAACATGTATTGTTTACTGCCTTGGAAGAGGCCCTCGCCGAGCGATAGGGGCCTACCTTATTATCGGCCATTGGAGAAGATTGGACGTCCACGGAAGCAGTAAAATCTAGTCTTTCAATGGGGTCATCGACCGGACTGAGTCCTGAAATTTTGCGCGCGGATTTGCGGGAAGGTGGTGTGGAGCTGGACCTGGCCCAATCAGCTCAGTTAGCTGCCTACCATGACTTTCTAAGGCAAGAAAACCCCCGCCTCAATCTGACACGGATTCACAGCTATGAAGCAATGGTCCGCAAACATTACGTCGATTCCCTGATTATCCTGGGACTCCTTGAAGACCTGCCCGAGTTTCGATCTGCCCGTTCTTGTCTGGACTTTGGAAGCGGCGCAGGCTTGCCGGGAATTCCCCTGGCCATAGCCTTACCCCAGTGGCATTTTATCCTGAATGAAAGTCGCAGTAACCGAGCGGAGTTCCTGGACCAATGCAAGAGCGTCTGTAGCCTTTCAAACATTTCGATCCTTGGAAAACGCCTGGCTGAAACAGATGGAGTCCAGGTTGATTCTGTAGTCGTTCGCGCAGTAGGTTCAATGCGGAGTATTCTACTGCGCACTGCAATGGCCATGAAGACTGGCGGAATCATCATTTTTCTCAAAGGCCCCAATTGCGATGGCGAGATCGAGGAGATGCGAACGTTAGCCGACAATACAACCCTTCTGATGAATAAATCGTACATACTTCCTGACTCGCAGGACCGGCGGAGACTTGTTGTCTACAGGGTTGAGAATCCGGGCGCACTCATGAGTCTGCGGAGTGGCCTGCCAGTAGGTGTGGAAGTAATAAGCTCACGGGAGAATGACCGATTCAAGAACCTTATTGCGTTACAACAATCCAAAGGCGTAAAGAAGCAAGGGCTATGCATTGTTGGTGGATCGCGCCTGGTGGACGAATTACTTGAGGATGAAGCGACAAGTGACCGGGTCACGGCCCTGGTTGTGAATCGCAACTATTGGCTGGAAGAAGAGGAACCAATCGCGAAAATTCGCGTATCAACGTTCGAGAACGACCTGTTTAAGGAAATTGATATTCAGGGTACAGGAGCACCGCTCGCAATCGTCAAGGTTGATCCCATAGAAGAATTTAATTCAGCCGCAAAAGGGCTAAGCGTAGTGATTCCGTTTCAGGACCCGGAGAATGTAGGCGCGGCGCTACGCAGTTGTCTGGCCTTTGGCGTCACTGAGGTAATCCTTTCCCAGGAGGCCGCCAACCCATTTCTTCCCCGGGCGATTCGCGCTTCAGCAAATGCCTGCTTTAGAGTGCCTTTGAAAAGAGCATCCGCATTGAATGCAATAGCCCTGGAAAGCCCTGAGTTACCGGTATTTGTGCTGAGTGGGGACGGTGAGGCAGAATTAGGGGAAACAAAAATGCCGGAGCGTTGTGTGATTATCGCTGGCCTTGAAGGGCCTGGAATTCCGGCAGGGGTGCCGGGAAAACGCGTTTACATTCCTATTTCAGATGAGATAGATTCCCTCAACGCAGTTGCGGCCCTGTCTGTTTCGCTGTACGAATACCGCAGGCAAAATCAGCGACGCAAAACGTAATCTTCACCGCCGTTCTCGGAACTGACGCGAATGAATAGACGGTTTCTGGCTTCCATACCCAACAAAACTTGATATACATCGGTGAGAATCGGTCGGCCTGAATAGTATCCGTGCCCCAGGCCAGCGAGACCCAGAGCAGGAGCATCTACTTCATTCACATTGATTACATCCACACCCGGAACACGGCCACACCGTCCAATGCGCTGCGCATTATTGACTTTTTCAGAGGCTACCAGGGCATTATCGCCCGGTGAACAATATAACGTTATGCGACGACTCATTCGTGACAAGGTGGGAGCGAGGTCTTTGAATTCTTGTGCGGCAAAATCGGGGGCATTTAGTATCAATTCGTTTAGTTTCACACCGGCTGATGCCGTGAGACCTGGGAGAACTACTTGATGACCCATTGAATGGGCGATTAGACTGACTCTGGCTCCAGTTCCGGCGATTTGTTCCATGAAGCGCGTGAATGCAGTACGAGAACCCCGGGCCTGTGTCAGATTACCTTCGTAGGTGTTGGAAATACGCAGGCTTTGCAGAAAACTCTCATCTGCACCTGCAGGCCACGTAAACAGGACGATTGGTCCCGGGAATTTCAAATCGTATTTCATCTGGGCCGCGCGCAGCACGGCCTCTTCAAACTTCACATTGAATCCGTGCACAAAGATTAGAATTTCTTTATGCCCGCTGAGAGCTTGAAGCATTTCAGAGTCGGAGAACGGGCGGAGTTTGCCGGTCACAAAGAAGGTATTTGGATCAGGATCCCTATCATCACTCTGATCGAGAGCTCCCACGGAATGCTGGCGGGGTACTCCAATTTCGCAGGCACCAAGGTATGTCTGTGAACCCAGGGTTGTGCCAAAGTACCCATCACCGCAACGGGCAGCGCCCTGGGTCTTTCTGTTGGTCGCAATGTAAACTGGAATGATCTGCGTATCTGCGAATTTGGCCTCGCTGCGGTCGTTTAGAGCCTGCGCCAGTTGCTCCGGTGTGATTTTACAGGCGACACAGACCAGAAGAATGGCCAATGAGGGGATTATCCGTGATTTTTTCATGCTTTGGGCAAATAATTAGTGAAATTAGCTGCCTGTCTACTAACTACAGAGAGGTTCCGGATCGATAATTCTGATCAGAGGGTCATATGTCTGCTTCAAGGTTTTTACTCGCACCTGCTTTGCTGATCCTGACGGGCTTGTCCGTTTTCAGCCAGGCCCCAACTACGCAACCGGTCACGGCAACCCAGCCCGAGGGGCAGCCTGCCACGCAACCGGCCGGAAATGCCACTGCAATTCAGCTCCAGGATTTTGATCCAATCGCTGTCAAAGACCCCCGCTTCGTAGTCGCAAATGTTAACTTCGATCGACGGTATGCACCCAATGGAATAGGCGAGTTCTTAGACGTCGTATTCGATCTCAAGAACCTGACCAGCGAACCTGTTGATTTCTATGCATACATCATTGCATTCTGGGAAACGGACTCAGTTGATACAAACACTCGTCGAATGATTCCATACCCAAGCTGGAGAGTAAACGATCCAGCCCGCGGCGAATTCCTTGTGCACTATATCACAGTTACTCCCAAGGACATCGAAGACAAAGAAATCTGGAGCGATAAAGATCCTGACTTCAAGCACTATAGTCATGTAATCGATAGCATGCGCGATTCAGTCGCAACCACTGAGCCTATCTCAGATGTAAGACCGCCGTATTGGAAATATTTAAGCTACATCACTCAGCGCCCAGCGCAAGGACTGAAGTTCCGTCTGTATGGTGAAAAAGGCCCAGGGCAACATGAAACCATTCAAACCAACTACATCCCTCCCACAGCAGAGGAGAAGAAGTTGAAGGTTCACCGCACTCTGCCACAGCACAAGTATACAATTGAAAATAATCGTCGTGCCACGATCTTTAGGTCGCATCACTATTCAGCATATCGGGCAGATTTCCGTTTCTTCAATATGGTCTCCATCGTGTTGTTCGACGCGAAGCAAGCAGATGCATATGAAGAACAGAAGAAGGCCGGCGGACCTAAGGCCGGCGAGGCAAAGATCAATCCCCTTGTTTACAAACAAACCTTTCGGATTGCAAAGCCTCTCCGTATGTAGTCAGGCCGACTTTTTCTTTTCCGGCTTGAGAACGGGTATTTTCTCAATTCGGGTTTGGAGTGACTTCAAGCCCGAATTTCCAAACAGATCCATTTGATCTTCAGAATACTTTGGTTTAGTCTGTCTGGCCCTTTGCTCATTCTGAATCTTCCACTCAATCTTTAGTTCTTCCGCAATAGAATCCCAACCGATCGAGCTATGGATCTCCGGTTTTCCCAGCAATTCCAGCCGGCCATCTGCGGCAAAGCGGTAGAACAGACCGGGCATTTTGCGAAACTCTCTCCAGCGACAATCCATAAGCCACTATAGCCTATGGGTGTGACAAAAAAATGGATAGCTTACACCAAAGGAACCGCCGAACTTAGGGCGTGGGTGCCATACGGCCTGGTGAAGAGAATCAGCTAAGCATTCCGTCTATCCTGGAGGGATCGGAACTGGCATTTCGCTATTCCGGGCTGATGAATTCCAGGTTCAATTTTGTGTCCGGATTTTTGCATCGCCTCCTTTGCGAGGTAGACCTTTCATTTAGATGCGAACTGGTTCTCACCATTCTCAAAGAGATCGTCACGAATTGTTCCAAGGCCCATGCAAAACGAATCTATTTCAAAGAGAAGGGGTTGAGTGTCGGTAATCCGGACGACTACAAACGTGGTATTCTGGATTTTCACCAGGATGTTCTGGCTAACTGGGACAGTTTTACAACCCGTCACGATAACAACGAATATTACATACAAATGATCTTTGAACTGGATGGAGACGCCCTGATAATTCACGTTGAGAACAATGCTGAGATCCTGGCAACGGAGTGGGAACGCATCAAGGCCAGGCGTGCGCGCGCAAGTTCCTTTCGGGACATGCTTGAAGCGTTCTCTGCATTTCAGGACGACTCTGAAGGTGCGGGACTGGGGCTGGTGTTCATTTGTTTGCTCCTGAGGAGCGCAGGAATCGCAGATGATACGTTTACGATCCAATCTGAAAACGGGATTACGAGACACTCTCTGCGTATTCCGCGGACCACAGGCGTAAGACGTTATGCGATTAAAGATCGAATCCTGAATGAAATAGATGGTTTGCCCTCCATTCCCGAGCGAGTCACGCGCATCATCACACTCTGCACTGATTCGAGCGCTTCAATCGCAACTATTGCTCGGGCAATTGAGAAGGATCCGGCACTAACAGCACAAGTGCTTCGTCTCGTTCACTCTGCTGGATTCATGAGCAGGCGCAAGCATCTGGATCTGGAAAGTGCGATCACGCTGGTGGGACTTGCTGAGGTGTCTTCGCTTGTTCTTGCGACTGCGTCGCGTAGTGTTCTAACCGATCATTATCAATTACAGGAAATGACGGACATTTGGGATGCCAGTCATCGTATTTCGTATTTCTCCGGTAAATTGGCCGAGTCGGTCCATTTGAATCGAGTAGATGCTATTCTGGCTGGTCTTCTGTCCGAGTTGGGAAAGATTGTCCTTGCTGGAATGAAGCAGAACAGTTCTAGCGAAATCTGGAAGATGCTTGGAGCCGGGCGCGTACGCAACTCGACGCTGCTTGAAGAAAGCGAAGTGGGAATAGCCCATCCGGAGATTGGCGCGCTGCTTGGAGAGAAATGGAATTTTCCGGAAGAGATTACAGCGGCCATTCGGTATCAGCACAAACCTCTTCTTGCGCCGGAGGCCTGTTCCGGACTGGTTCGCGCCGTCTACATAGCGGGTCGATTGCAAGAGAGTATCTCAGGGATTGTGGACTATTACAGCGTGGAGCCAGATGTGCTTGAGGTGTTTCGGATTAAGTCGGCGGAGGAATTTACTCAGAAAGCGGCGGAATTCTCTGCGGCATACAATGCGAGTCAGGCTATCTGATGATCGTTCGGGCCCGCAATATTTGTTACATCCGGCAGGGAAATGAGATTCTCAGTGGCGTAGACCTCGCAATACGCGAAGGTGAGCATTGGATTCTTCTGGGTCCGAACGGTGCGGGAAAATCTTCACTCATTAAGATTCTATCTGGTTACGAATGGCCGACGTCGGGCGATATTGAAGTATGTGGAAAGAGAATGGGTGAAACTTCTGTTGCGGACTTGCGCGAGGGTCTTGGGCTGTTTGAACCGGTTCTCCAAACTGAGGCCGCAGTTCACTATCCCGGAATGACGGCGGAGGATGTAGTTGTGAGCGGCGCACGCAATGCAATCGTACTATACGAAGATGGAGATCCCCAGGCTATTGGACGTGCCCGGGAACTTTTGAGTGCTCAGGGTTTTGATTTCGCTCGACCATTCAGCGTAATGTCAAGTGGAGAACAACGGCGTACTTTACTGCTTCGTGCACTGATCCGTCGACCGGAATTACTGATTCTGGATGAGCCTTACGAATCATTGGATTTAAGAGCACGCGTAGACCTTGAGAAAACCCTGATGGCCATGGTGGCAGCCGGCGGAATTGCCACGTTATGCGCCATTCATCGAATCGAAGAGATACCGCCCTTCGCCACACATGCAGTCTTACTGAAACAAGGAGGAGTGTTCAGGGCTGGGACCGTCGAGACATTGATCACTTCGGAAATATTATCTGCGCTTTATGAAACGCCTCTTGAGGTTAGTGTATTGAAAGGTCGTTTCGCCTGTTTTCCAGTGTAGAAAGATGGATCTCGCTCTCGCAGACAAACAGATTAAGCTAGTAGGCGGTCTGCCGGAAGGCGGACGAGTTATCGATGTCTCAAGCGATTCACCTCCAAGATTCACTATTGCTGGCAAGCTTTTGCATAGTCGCTATGATCCAATGAAAGAGGCAGAGCAGCAGGTAGGTTCAATTGATTCAAGTAAGGTAGTCGTGTGTTCTGGTGCAGGCCTCGGCTTCGCCGTCCGGAAATTTCTAGAGAAAGGCTGCAATTGTATCTGGTTTGAGCCCAATGGTGAGGTGCTTAGATATGCGCTGAGTCTGCACGACTTCATGCAGAACCTTGTAGCGGGTAGTCTGAGAATCTTCACTGCTGCGCCAGGTGAATCGTATCTTGCAGATATGTTCCGGGGGCGATCCATCAATGACGTTAGGTTCTTCTCCCACAGAAATTTCACCTTCGAGGAGCACCAGGCGTTTGAGCAGAGATTGGTTTTTTTTCTGGGAAAGAAGAATGTAAACATCGCAACGTTGTCGCGTTTTGACAGGCTCTGGGCTCGGAATTTTACTCGCAATATTGTGCATCTGCGGCGTGCAAAACCAGTGCGACTCTTGTTTGGTGCGGAGCGCGGAAAAGTTGCCGTGCTGGCCAGTGCCGGCC
Organism: Spirochaetia bacterium; assembly: GCA_021413825.1. Lineage (GTDB taxonomy): Bacteria > Spirochaetota > Leptospiria > Leptospirales > Leptonemataceae > JAEUSB01. Next base: position 29,407 of record JAIOPQ010000036.1, read on the forward strand.
CATCGCTGAATGATTCTATACACGATTTGAAGAAAATTCGAGATCGTGTGGTTCTCATTGCCGTGGATACTGCGGTGAGAATTCTTACTGCTGCTGGAATTGATCCGGACTATATTCTTTCTGTTGATCCACAGCCCGTGAATCGTGTCTACTTGGAGGACTATGAGGGTCAGGCGAGGATCGTTGTCGACCCTACCGTTTCACCGGGTGCGTTGAAAGGTTTGCAAAATCTCTACTTCTTCTGGTCCCCCTTCAGGTTGGCGCAAATTTTCTTTGATCTCTGGGACGGTTCACCAGGTGAAATTGCATTCGGAGGTTCTGTCTCCACAAATGCATACGACTTTGCGCGCAAGCTGGGTTGCGATCCCGTCTATCTAATTGGCCAGGATTTGGCATTCTCTGACGGTCAGGTGCACGCAAAAGGAGCGATTCTTGAGGAGCGATTGAACTGGAAGGAGTCCAGGGTTTTTCGTCGCGAAGCTCATAATCGAATGCAACGAGCAGCGCTTCCGGTTCTACTTTTGCCGGGGCTGAACGGCCGGGCGGTTGAGACCAATGAGAAACTGTTGATTTTTTATCGATGGTTTGAGCGAAGATTCGAGCGGGATCTATCATTAGGTCTGCGTGTGGAGAACGCAACCAGACGAGGTGCCGCTTTCAAGCAACTTCGACTAGCCTCATTGACGGTAGAATCGGAACCGGTGACACGGAGTCTCGATCCAGAATTCAAAGCACCGGATGCGAACAGGGTTCTGGAGCAGATCGAAACATTCCTCGCAGAGCTTGGGCAAGTGAAGGGCATTCTGCGTGAAGGCCTGGATATAGTCTCTCGCGCCGCGGAGGGCAAAAGCCAGGGTCAGACTGCGAGGCTAAGCGACGTGGACGAGCGCCTTCGGGAGCATGGAGCAATACTGGATTGTCTGGGTCTAGCCGCACAAAAGGCTATTCTTGGAATCACGGAAGGGAATTCAAATGTCAACGGCCTTGAGAATACAGCACAGCTGTATCAGGCCCTGTATCAGGGCGCACACGATTATGAAAACTGGTTTCGGAAATCCCTAAAGGCAATGACTCAGTTTGGTGCTGAGCAGGAAAGTACGGCAGGCTCAAAGACCTGACTAACAAACAACCTGCCACCGGTTACGAGAGCAGTAGAAGCCGCGCTGATTTGCGTCCCATCGTTTGAATATATTCTTGTGACAGTTCCATCCAAGACGTTGACGCGAAACACATCCGCGGGAGAGGGCTTCTGCTTATCCCGCATATGGGAAACAAAGGCGAGCACATCTGGATGAGCGGCCACATTCAGAAGCCCGGATTTTTCCCACATAAGATTATCCGGACCGCTGTTCAAGTTAATGAAACTGGAGTAGGCTAGTTGGCCAGTCAAGGTATTGCGCGCGTACTTGAATAGACCCCGATCGCGAGTCCCGGCAACGTAGAGCGTATCGCCTGAGTCTGAGAGAGCCAGGCCATTTGCGAAGGCAATCTTGTCGGCAACCACTGACCAGTATCCGGCTCGGTAATGGACCACGTTAGACCATCCAAATGCAAATAGATTCTCAAGGGTCTGTCGGATTCCGGTCTCACCATGATCGTTAGTTACGTAGAACTGGCCATCTGCAAGGGCTAGAATATCATTGGGGCTAATGAGCAGAGGGCTGCGCATTCTGCGAAGGAAGCGCAGGTCGCGGGCACGCAGTTCAAAGATTTCGATACTGTGGGAAGCATGCATTGCATGATTGATCACGTAAAGCAAAGTGATGCCGCCAGATACTACTAGATGAATTCCATGTGGATGGAACGGAAGCCCGTCACGCTCTACAATCGGCAATGGCTGAGCGGGCAGAGTAGCTTCACGCGTGAATGGCACCTGGTATATGGCACCAGCTTCACTGAATTCTCCATTTGGATCCAGGAGACGCCGCTCCTGTGAGGACACGATCAATCGCGCTGGCCTGGAAAGCACATCGAGGTCAAAGTCCTCTGGCCCTGGCATTCCAGAGGCCATTGAGCAATTATTTCCCGGGATGTAGTTGGGCGCAGCGCAGCTTAAACCAAGAAACAAGAGGCTACCCAGGCAAGCTCGTAAACTGCCAGTGAGGGTTTCCGCCCGCCGACATTTTTCTCTCGTAAGCAATTGAATCATAGTATTTTCTCCAGAGTTGTTGGGTATTGGGGCTAAGCGACGTAACCGTTCCGCTCTCAAGTAGCTGGTTGGCTGTTTCAGCGAACGGGACTAGATAGGATCGGATGAGTTCTGGCTGCGGCAGCAGTAAGTGCATGCAGAAGGAAAGGAACTCGATGACGAAAGGTTGGAAAATCGAAAGGAACTGATTGTGACCCCCAAAGCTGCAATCGGCTGACAACCTCAAATTCAAATCTGAGAAATCGAGTGCGTCAAAGATGAAGCTCCCGCCGCGCCAGGAATGTTCCTCCGGACTCTTTCTGTGAACTTTGTCCATGGCAGCCGGAAATGTTTTTGGCGTGAAGTCCTGCAGCCTGCCTTGAGCGCGAACACAGCCTTCGATTGGCAAGAGCCAGGATTGGAAATATACACGATTGGTTTGGAAGGGCGGTGAGATTCCTTGTTGCGGGAGCGGGAGACGTTCGGTTGCTCCGCCCAGGTAAGTTGCGGGTATGCGGATCACGGAAACGTATTCAGTGGCGTCTAACGTCCAAATCCGACCAAAGTGCAAACTGGCAGAATGCCTGCGAGAGATTGTTTGTGGGAGTAGATCATGTCCTTCCAGCCACGTGAAGGGCAAGCGTTCGACTACTCGAGCAACGGCCTGTGCTTCCTCCGGAGCGAGCGTATCCATGTGAACGGACGGCCACACGAAGGATTCATCGAAGGCTATGTATGGATGTTTGAACGTGTCAACGCAGACCCGAGCAGGCACGGCCTACCTGCGCGATTTCTTTCGATTTGACGATTTGGATTTACCAGACCGGGTTGCAGGACCGGGTGCGGTCGCTTCCTGGTTGAGGTCCGCGTCCGGAACCCTTTTGGCCAACTGCGCCATCCATTTGCGCTGGTCGAAAAGAATATAGATGAAGAAGCCTGCAAGTAAGGCCACGGTCAAAAAAATCACAAGTAACAGGTTATTGAGACGCTTCTGTTCGCGCTCAGTTGCCTCAATCTGCGCAAGGTGTCGCAAAAGATAGTGAATGTGGTCGGCCTGTTTGAAGCGAGGTCTGACTTGATTCAGTATATTGGATACTGCTTCGGCAGCCTCGTCGCTTGACATTCGTTGGATGGCAGCACCGGCTTCCTCTTGGCTCATCGCTAGAAGCTCGCGGGCCTGACGGGCTGCACGATCTTTCTCTGATTCAGCGAATAGCGAATGAGCACTTAACGTTAGTAGTGAAATTAAAAGGAAAGCTCGCATGTTAACCTCGGAATTGAAGACGCTCAGTAGTGGCGCGCAGGTATTCCCGGCGGATGGCCACGCGCATAAACAATAAGAAAATTAAATGGTACGCAACCACAGCTAGCCAGAAGGTTGTGCGTATCTCTGGAGCCATGGTGCCCAGCACTGGCTGCGGATGTTTCTCCGGGACGACAAGGCGAATTGCAAACCAGGTAACGCCCGCAGATATGGCCGCAATAATGGACATGATTGCACCCAGGACGGCTCTGCGGTCAGGATGATCCGTAACCGATCGCGCATAGAAATATCCAAATAGAGAAAGAACAAGGACAAAGAACGACATGAGTCGATAGTCGCTCCAATCCCAATAGGTTCCCCATTCCGTGGAGGCCCAGAGAGGGCCGGAAATAATTACGGCGAGTCCAAACAGCAATGCTACGCGATTGGCAGCTACGGACCAGAAATCAAAACGCTCGTCGCGTCTTACTAGGAATAGGATGGCGCAGATACAGGAAATGTAAGGAGCGTACAAGGCGATCCACGCAATGGGCGCATGAATATAGAAAATACGCTGCGCCTGGCCCTGGGAAATTATCGGCGGTGGATAGGTAAGTGAGAGAAGCGTAATTGCAGGGAGTGCAAATGCGAAGATTGCAAAAATGAAATCTAGAACCAGGCCACCCCTGAGATGGGCGGTGCTAGTTCGTGAAGGGTCCTTCATCATTCAGGTAAGAAAAGAGGAGCGCTCCCAGAGAGCAATAAAGAATCCCAGGAGCAAGCATTGCCCCTGCTGAGAGCAGGGGTGAGGCTTCCTCCAGTGTGAGTTGATCCAGACTGCCGGAGGCCAGGATTAAAACGGGAATTGCAGCAGGAAGAAAGAGCAAGGGGAGGAGGATGCCACGACCACGTTGTGTGATCATTGCGTTGAAGAGTGTGCCAAGTGCTGCCAGGCTCAATGCAGTTGTTGCGAGCAAACACCATTGAGCGATCATTTCAAACTGAGGTAAGAAGCCGGTGAGTAAGATTGAGTTTAGCGGGAGATATACGCCGACAAGGATGGAGAGAATTTGCCAGCGAATCAGAACACGCGCGAGGTAGATGCCTGCGGGATCCAGTGGAGACAAAAATAGGATCTTGAATGTGAGGGTGTCCTGGGAATCGGAACCCCAACCAGTTAGAAGCATGGATGCAAAAAAGAGCGTGGTTAATGAGGATCCAACCAGGTTACGCGCGCTCTTAAAGAAGATCTCTTCGACGGTATAATGATAGAGAACAGACAGTATGATTGCAAAGACAAAGATGGCAAGAACTCGGGCTCGGTTCCGCCATTCCATTCGGAGTTCAAGTCCGTAGATCGTTGAAAGCGCAGAAAAAATACCGGAAGGATTCATGGAATTTAAAATTGACTGGGTAGCCTGGCTGGGCGGTCGTACACCACTTTGAAACGTTTTCTTGATCGCTTCGAAATCCCTAACCTTACACTCTTTGTCGTCGTAATCTCCGGCCTCGTAAGCGCGTATTGCTTACAGAGCAAGAGTTCTATTGGTCTGCTGTCAGGTCAAACGTTGAGTTCCAGCGATTGGTGGAATTTGCTTTTTTTTCCATTCAGGCTAATCGAACCGGGAGAGCAGGGAAGCGGAGCGTGGCTATGGCTTGGCCTTCGTTTATATCTATTCTGGATCTTTGGTTCCTCGTTGGAAGGGGAGATGGGCGCCCCCCGTTATACGCGCTACATCCTGAGCGGCGTGTTGCTTGTGACGCTGGGCGGTTTTCTCTTTCCGGCTGAAGTGCGCGCCGAGTTTATCTATATCTCTGTCTTTCTCGCAATCGCGTATGTGGCACCCAACCAGGAAGTGCTCCTGTTCTTCATTCTGCCGGTTAAGATGAAGTGGATTGCGGCCGTGATCGTTGGATTGATACTCTTGCGAACCCTTGCCGACATAGCAGTCACATACGACTTTCTGCAGGTTCTGGGACCGACACTTGGTCTCGGAAACTACCTACTGTTCTTTGGACGCGAATTTATAATGGAGCGTTTGCAGGGTCGGAAGGTTCAACAGCGACGCACAAACATGCAACCGGAAGCGCGCGTGTCGGTTCATCGTTGCACGGTGTGCGGAATCACTGAGAACCAGGATCCTGCTATGGAGTTTCGCTTTTGCAATCAGTGTGGTGATCACGAATACTGCATGGTGCATTTGCGTGACCACATCCATCAGCCCTAAAGCCGAAGATCAATGGCTTTGCATCCAGTAGCGCTCGTTTAGAGCTTTATCCCCATTGCATGCAGGATGCGATCGAGGTCCGATAGATTCCCATAGTAGATGGTGAGCTTGCCTGCCCCGTTTTTCTTGTGACTGAGTTCTGTTTTGGCTCCGAGCTTGGTGCGGATCCGTCCCTCAAGACTTTTCAAGTTTGGGTCTTTCCTTGGTGCATCGATCGTGACCTTGCGGGTCTCCGGACCCTGTAGCTTTGCAACTTCATCTTCTACGCGACGGGCAGACCAATTCTCCGCTTGAATACGCGCCGCCATTTTGAGCGCGGCCTTCCGATCGGCGATTGCAAGTAACGGTCTGGCCTGTCCTGCTGAGATGGATTTCTTTTCCAGGAGCGTCTGGATTTCCTCAGGCAGTTTTAGCAGGCGGGTAAGATTGGTTATGGTGGTGCGATCTTTGCCGAGGCGGTCCGAAAGATCGGAAGGTTTGTCACCAGTCTTTTGCATCCAGATTTCATACGAGCGTGCTTCCTCAATTGGATTAAGATCCTCGCGCTGAATGTTTTCTATAAGGGCCATCTCCAGGGCGCGCAGATCATCGACTTGCTTGAGAACGGCTGGTATCTTTTTGAATCCTGCAAGCTTGCAGGCCCGGAATCTGCGCTCTCCAGAAATGATCTCAAACTTATCTTTTACGCGGCGTACTACGATCGGTTCAATGAGGCCCACGGTGTGCAGGGTCTGTGCGAGTTTCTTAATCTCTTCCTGGTCGAATTGCTTACGCGGTTGGGTGGGCGAAGGAACTACGTCTGCAATATTGAGTTCTTGATAATCGGGATTGCTCTGGATCTGTATCCCAGCCTCACCTGGAAGTAGATTAGAAAGTCCACGACCCAGTACGCGCTTAGCCACGGTCAGCTACCTCGCGACCCAGTTGCTCGTATGCGTTGGCGCCAGTGGAATCTGGCGCGTAGTCGCCGATGAATTGCCCGAACGATGGTGCTTCGGATAATTTAACATTTCGGGGAATGATGGTCTTGTAGACACGATCGGAAAAGTGCGAGCGTACATCTTCGACCACTTGCTGCGACATGGATGTGCGTCCGTCGTACATGGTTAACACGACTCCGTCGAGTATGAGTCCGGGATTGAAATGTTTTTGCACGCGTTGGATTGCATCGAGTAGTTGCGTGAGTCCTTCGAGTGCATAGTATTCTGTTTGCAAAGGAATTAGAACGCGGTTAGCAGCACAGAGCGCATTCAAGGTTAGTATCCCCAGGTTGGGCGGACAATCTATGATAACAATGTCGAACTGTTGCTTCAGCTGCTCCAGCGATTTCTTTAGGACGTATTCGCGATCTTCAGTTTGTAGAAGGTCGGGTTCAATTCCGGCGAGGTCAGTCGTTGAAGGTAGAATAGAAAGTCCTTTGATGGCTGTGGGGACAAGTATCTCAGACGCGGAAAGTTCACCGATGAGCATCTGATACACTGACTTTTGAAGATCACGGACACTCAACCCCAGGCCGGAAGATGCATTCCCCTGTGGGTCCATATCAATCAGTAGAACATTATGTCCCATGCGAGCAAGATAGCCGCCAAGGTTCACCGCAGTGGTGGTTTTACCGACACCTCCCTTCTGATTTGCTATCGCGTAGATTCTTTCCATTTCTGCATATCCTGTTGGATGATTTTCCAGCTGCGAGGGTACCGGCTATCCTGTTTCGCGATTTTCTCCAGATGCAAAATAGATCGAGTCCCCAGGAACGCGAGCTGCGAGGGGACATAAGTTTCACGTGAAACATATCCGTATGCTTGAAGCCCCTTGAACCCTGTGGGTGCTTCCGTTGTCGCAAGGAAAAGATGGCCACCGGGGCGCTGAAGTCCGGCGACGATCTCAATGCAGAACGGAAAGGGAATAAGCGCACGTATCGTAATTATGTCGTATGAGGCTTTCATCTCTTCCAGACGTTCATATCTGAATTTCAAATCGGCTGCGCCCTTCTGTTGCGCGGAACTATTCACAGGAGTGACGGTCCCAGTCCAAAAAAATCAGGTTCTCATAGATGTGACGTTCGAGTATGCGAGCAGCATCGTTCTGAGAGAAAAATCCGCCTTCCTCATTCTTCTCCTCAAGAAAGGTCGCGAATGCATTCAATTGATCCCAGTCCATTCCTTCCACTAGCCAATCCGGAATTGGGAACTCTTTTTGTTTACAGAGCGTCAAAACATCCACGAGCCAATGTACCCTGGAGTCACAAATGCAGCAGCAAATTCCGTTAACTCGATTCCGAATTCTCCGATAAGTAAAACAGCAATGAAACCCTATAGCTTCGCCTTCCTGTTCTGTGGCCTTGCTTCTCTAGCAATCCCCTCGGTTCTGTTTGCATATCAACCCGGTCGATTCACTCCGCTCGACGTATACGTCTTAAAGGGAGCGCCTTCTGGTCCAACATCACTTGTAGCTCGTAGCCCTGACGGCGCAATCTTGGAGCGCGCGCAGTATAAGTATGACGCGTCGGGTCGACTGACATTCGAAACATTCACTAACGCAAAGGATGTGGCATCAGGAAGCACGGAATACAAAAGAGCGGGCGACAAACTCGCCGAAGAAGTGCGCAAGAATCAATCCGGCAGTATTATGTCGCGCACAGTTTATTCGTACGAAGGCGACACGCTTTCTGCAATCGAAGTATATAACGAGAAAGGAATCATGGAATTGCGTCGCAGGTACCACCTGACTCAAGGGAGGATTACCGGTGGCGAGGAGATAGTAGCCACAACGACAGATAAATTTGTGATTAAGTATGATGAAGGGAGTGTGTTACCTCAAGCGCTAGTATTCGTTCAGGCAGACGGACATCCATTTGGACAGATTCTCTATCGATATGATTCCCAGAAACGATTGGTTGAGCGCGAACGTGTTCAGAATGAGAACCGCGAACTTTGCAAATACGAATATGACCAGAAGGGACGGGTCGTTTCGTATTCATACTTTGGCTTTATTAACAATCAATGGAAGCTTCGAAAAACCCTGACCTATACGTATCCGTGACCGAGGCAGTTTCTTGCGCACACACTTTAAGTACTTTGATTTGATACTGGGTGGCTTCGTCGCCGTCCTGCTTTGTTCCAACCTAATTGGGGTTTCAAAGGTTTCACAGATTGGCGGGTTCAGTTTTGGAACCCTGGCCGTTGGACCCTTTACATTTGGATCAGCGATTCTATTCTTTCCGTTTAGCTACGTGTTTGGAGATATACTCACGGAAGTGTACGGCTATGCGCGTGCGCGCCGAGTTGTCTGGAGTGGATTTGCAGCACTACTCTTTGCGAGTTTCATGTCCTGGGCAGTACTCGCAATGCCAGCCGCGCCAGGCTGGCAAAATCAAGCAGCCTTCGAAACTGTGTTTGGGTCAACATGGCGGATAGTGCTCGCCAGTCTGACGGCCTTCTGGGCCGGCGAGCTTGTGAACTCGTTTGTTCTGGCGAAGATGAAGGTATGGACATCCGGGAAATACCTGTGGGCCAGAACCATTGGTTCCACGATTGCGGGCGAGGCAGTCGACTCGCTGATATTCTATCCAGGTGCCTTCCTGGGGGTATGGAGTTTTGAACTTGTGCAGGCCGTTATGATATCCAACTTCTTTTTGAAAGTAGGTTGGGAGGCGATGCTCACCCCAATCACGTATCAGGTTGTGAAGTTTTTGAAGCGTGCTGAAGGTGTGGACTATTATGATCGCGATACTAACTTCACTCCATTCAAGCTCGACGACGAGAACTGACCCATTCGCAACTTAAACGCAAAAGGCGCGAATCACTCCGCGCCTTCCACCGAATCAGATCAAAAGGATCCGCAGAATATTATTTAGTGGAATCCACCTGTCTTCATTTCTGAAACCAGTCGGCTGATTGCTTCTTTAGCATCTCCAAAGAACATATAACAGTTTGGATACGTGTACAGTTCGTTATCGATACCAGCAAAACCGGGCTTCATGCTTCGCTTGATCACAATGACCGTCTTTGCCTTGTCCACATTCAGAATCGGCATGCCATAGATTGGACTTCCTGGAGTTGTGCGCGCAGCCGGGTTGGTTACATCGTTGGCACCGATTACCAGAGCAATGTCCGTCTGAGAAAACTCCGGATTGATATCTTCCATATCAACTAACTCATCGTACGGAACATTTGCCTCTGCCAGGAGAACGTTCATATGGCCAGGCATGCGGCCTGCCACAGGATGAATCGCATACTTAACTTTTAAACCACGCTTCTTCAAGATGTCTGCGAATTCACGGACCGTGTGCTGTGCCTGGGCTACAGCCATCCCATATCCTGGGACAACTACAACTGTCTCTGCCATTTTGAACATTACACCTGCATCCTCCTGTTTCATTTCCTGGATGGGTCCACTGGCTCCGACATGACCTGCTGCAGCCGCCGCGTCTCCGCCCTGGCCAAAGGCACCAAACAGTACATTTGTAATCGATCGATTCATGGCCTTGCACATAATAACAGAGAGGATGAAGCCCGAGGCACCATCGAGTGCGCCAGCAATGATCAGGATCTTGTTATCGAGGGCAAATCCAGTCGCGCACGCTGCGAGGCCTGCGTATGAATTCAGAAGGGAAATTACGACAGGCATGTCGGCTGCGCCAATCGGAATGACAAGCAGCAATCCGAAGAGTAAGCTCAAACCAAGCATTGTGTAAAAGACAGTTGATTGAGTTGGATCGATTACCACCCAGAACCACATTCCAATGATTGCGAAGAAGAGGCTGATGTTGAAAATATTCTGCCCAGGAAATGTTAGAGGTGAGCCACCAACGGTTCCCTGGAGTTTCAAGAATGCCAGCATACTTCCCGTGAACGTCAGAGCACCAAACATGACTTCGAATCCGATGGCCGTGAGTTTCACAGCGCCCATGTCAGGATGATCGTAGAACTTTGCAACACCCACGAGGGTCACAGCCGCAGCACCAAACGCATGTGATAGCGCAGTCCGCTGTGGCATAGCCGTCATCGGAGTCCAGATTGCGATTACAGCACCCAGTGCGATTCCCACCACAGCCCCGGCGAGAATCCATTCGAAGGAAACAATGTTGCGATCGATCAATGTGCCCACGACAGCGAGTAGCATTCCAATCTCGGCCAGAAACATACCACGACGCGCCGTCTCTGGACTTCCAAGCATGCGAAGCCCAAGAATAAAAAGAACACCCGAAACTAAATAAATCAGGTTGATGATGCTGAGAAGATCAGCGCTTCCGCCGAGCGCATTGGTAATTGCCTGACCGATCATTTCTTTTCCTCTTTCTTACGCTTGAACATCTTTAGCATGCGATCCGTAATCAAAAACCCACCAACTACGTTCGTCATTGCGGCTGCTACTGCAATGCAACCAAGGATGCTTGGAAGGATACTGTGATGATCCGAACCAGCCACAACGATAGCTGCCACAACTGAAATGGCAGAGATTGCGTTGGTCGCTGACATAAGAGGCGTGTGAAGCAATGGAGGGACCTTTGTGATCACAAGGAATCCAACAAAGCTCGCCAGAACAAAAACATACAAACTCGCGATTAAACTACCGGTATCCATACTAATTCTCCCGTCTAACTGGATGTTATGCGCTAACCAGAAATTGCACGAGTTGCTTCGTGCACAATCTGTCCCTCATGCGTGATGAGGCTTCCCTTTACGATCTCGTCATTTAAGTCGAGGGCAATTCTGCCTTCTTTGGTAAGGGCTTCGATCAAAGTCAGTATATTCCTCGAATAGAGCTGGCTTGCATGGTATGCGACGTGTGAAACCACGTTTGTTTCACCGATGATCGTAAGGCCATTTTTTTCAACCGTCTTCCCGGGCTCCGTCCATTCACAGTTGCCGCCCTGCTCCGCCGCTAGATCCACAACTACAGACCCTGGCCGCATACGAGTTAGCATTTCTTTGGTAACGAGGACTGGCGCCTTCTTGCCCGGAACCAATGCCGTGGTGATTACAACGTCTGCTGCCGCGATGTGATTTCCGAGAATTTCCTGTTGCTTCTTTAAGAAGTCCGCTGAGGCCTCCTTTGCATATCCCCCCTGACCTTCGAGGTTTTCTTGAACCGGAGGCTCGATGTATTTGCCGCCAAGACTTTCGACCTGCTCTTTTACGGCCGGTCTAACATCTGAAACCTCAACTACAGCACCCAATCGCTTAGCCGTTGCGATAGCTTGCAGCCCCGCAACACCAGCACCAATGATTACAACGCGAGCCGGTTGCACAGTTCCAGCCGCTGTCATCATCAATGGAAATATTTTAGCAAGAGCATTTGCCCCCATTAAGACTGCCTTATATCCGGCGAGGTTCGTCTGCGAGCTGAGTGCATCCATGCGTTGCGCTCGCGTGATGCGCGGAATTGCATCCATGGAAAGTACATTAACTTTTTGTGCGGCAGCGAGCTTAGCCAGATCTGGATTGCTTAACGAATAGAAAAATCCAATGAAGAAAGATCCAGCCTTTAACATTTCAAGTTCGTTCTTTCCGGATGGATGTGCGCCCGGTTTTTGAACTTTCAGTAAAACGTCGGCGTCCGAAAAAAGTTGCGCTGCATTGGAAACGATTTCAGCACCTGCAGTCTTATATTCTTCGTCAGAATATCCTGCACCAAGGCCCGCGCCAGTTTCAACGCGCACTGTATAGCCAAGTTGCAAAAGCTTTTTGATAGTTTCAGGAACAATGGCGACACGTTTCTCGCCGGGCAAAGTCTCTTTGGGAATAGAAAGATTCACGGGTGGTCCTCTCAGAAAGGTAGAAACGACAGAAACAGTACAAAGAGCAGAAGGTCAAATCAAAAGAGCACGAACGCTTTTTCAGTCAAACGTTGAAACCAGGCAAACGATAGACGCGCTTGTCCCGCCTTCCCCCAATCCATGCCAGCCGAGTTTTGCATGATCACTTCGCTCGTGATTATGTCGTATCCCACGATTGTAAATGTGTGAATTGCGACAAAGTCACCTGCGGGAACCCAGACAGGCTTTGTAAGTTCTACAAAGTTCTCCGTGATCTTCATTGACACGACTATGACCGAACCTTGGAGAAGGTGCGAGCGCACCTGATCCAGGTCCCTGTAATCGATTCTGGCATACCCCCGAATTCTATGGGCGGCGGCGGACGTAAATGCATCTGACCCTGGGCGCTTGAGCGGATCGAACTCTGCATATGGCATGGTCCGCTCCTCAGCACAGCCGGTGTCCTTTAAGAACTGCAAAGTCCGAGCAATCTCAATTCCCTCATCCTTCCCCTGATTCAGATTATTATAGAGGAAAGCTGGCGAGCATGTGAATGTTTTCATGCCCTCGCGCGTGCGGAAATAGTACCCAGCCGCCAGGTAGCCTGCGGCCCAGGCGGCACCACTGGCCTGTTTTCCCTGGTTTCCCGCCGGAGGAAGTTCAGGAAGAATGAAGACACGTTGCGGATTCTCTACATTGCCCGCCAGCATGAAGGGCACACTCTTGTCCGCCTGAGAATAATTGGGCTCGATGGGAAATTCCTCAAGGGAGAGGACGCGAGCCCCCGGAAAGAAGCGCTCTTGCAGCGCGCAGGATACCATGCAAACCAGCGCAATGCAGGCGATTAGGCGCAATGCGGGGAGCTGAATCTGCCAAATTTGCCGATTGGATCTATTAGCTGAGCGCCGGGAACTCCAGTTGCCGAAGGGCTTCGTAGGTAACAATTGAAACAGCATTACTCAGGTTCAATGATCGGCAGGTCTGGCCCATTGGTATACGAAGCAAATGGCCATGCCCCTGACTTTCTATCCACAAGTGAATCTCCTCAGGCAGCCCGGCTGTTTCGTTGCCAAACATGATAAGGTCATCCTGTCGGAATTTGACGCTGGAATACGCGGTCTGCCCGAACTTTGTCACTGCAAGGACTCTACGGTTCGTGGGTTTCGCCCATTCGGTAAAGGCAGCAAACGATTCGTGCGTATGCAACTGAAGCTGGTCCCAGTAGTCGAGCCCTGCGCGTTTGACTGCGGCCTCGTCCATGGAAAATCCAGCCTTGCCAACTATGTGAAGGGGACAGCCAGTACAGACTGCCAATCGCGCAATGTTGCCGGTGTTCGGGGGAATCTCTGGTCGATAGAGGACAATGTCCATTGTTTCGGATTCCATTTGCCTTGGCGGGCGCATCCATTTTTTTCAGATTAGAGGCCTGACATGAATTACACCGCGCAGAGACTAACAGTAGTTGAGCCATCCCCAACGCTTGCAATTACAGCAAAAGCCGCAGAACTTAAGGCTGCTGGGCGAGACGTAATCGGGTTTGGCGCAGGTGAGCCGGATTTTGACACTCCGGAGCATATCAAGGAGGCTGCACGCGCAGCTATGTCAGCCGGCCAGACCAAGTACACACCGGTGGGCGGCACCGTAGCCCTGAAGAAGGCGATTGTTTCAAAATTCGAGCGCGAAAACAAACTTAGCTTTGAGCCAAAACAAGTAATTGTTGGAACCGGGGGCAAGCAGGTGCTTTTCAATTTGTTCCTGGCATACTTGAATCCAGGCGAAGAAGTTATCGTTCCGGCACCTTACTGGGTATCATACGCTGACATAGTGCGCCTTGCTGGCGGAGTTCCGGTAATTATCGATTGTCCTGCGTCCGCAGATTATTTGTTACAACCGGCCCAGCTTGAGGCTGCACTGACCCCTCGCACTCGGGCTATCATACTTTGTTCCCCTTCAAATCCAACGGGGTCCGTCTATAGCGAAGCACAGCTGCGGGCCCTGGCGGAGGTGCTTGCAAAAGCGCCTAACGTCTTGATTATTTCGGATGATATTTACGAACACATTTTGTTTGGCGGTCGAAAGTTTGTCAATCTGGCCATGATGTTTCCGGAAATGCGCGATCGGATTTTCATCGCCAGCGGTGTTTCTAAGTCGTACAGCATGACGGGCTGGAGAATCGGATTTGGCGCTGGCCATAAGGCATTGATTGAAGCCATGGAAACGATTCAAAGCCAGAGTACCTCGAACCCCAGTTCGATTTCACAGGCCGCAGCCGTAGGAGCTTTGAATGGGCCACAGGATTGCGTGGAGGAAATGCGCAGCGCGTTCGAGCGTAGGATGAATATCGTGATGACGTCATTTGGCACCGTGCCCGAGATAGAACTGGCTCCGCCCGGTGGAGCGTTCTACGTCTTCCCGGACCTCACCCGGGCGTATCAACTTCCTGGATTCAAACGTCTGCTAGCCCAATCTTCGGACCGATCTAAATCCCGGGTGTTCGCAGCCCATTTGCTGGACAAGTACGATGTTGCCGTAGTCCCAGGAATAGCGTTCGGAGCCGATGCTGGTGCGCGCATATCGTTTGCACTCTCAGATGAGGCGCTTGTAAAAGGGCTCGACCGCATTAAGCAAATGATCACCGATTTGCGTGCATGACTCTTGCCGAGGAGGAGATTCGAAGCGTCCTGGGTTCGGAAGGATTTGCTGATATCGCGCGGGTGATTCCATTGCAAGGGGATCTCTCAAAGCGGACTTATTTTCGAATCGAATTTAGTAACCCCTGGCAATCGCATCCGTCATTGATTCTCTGCGTGCATCCTGACCCCAGGGATCCCGCTTTGTCTGATTTTAAAGCTATGGCGCTGATGCTGGCACAGAATGGCCTGCGTGTCTCCAACGTTGTTCACGAAATTATTTCCAGGGGTTGGTTGCTTGAGACCGATGTTGGGGCCGAGGATCTTCAAACCTTCGTATCACGTCAATTAGCCCTCCACAATGATTCCGGCATACAGGACGCCTATGGCCAGGTTTTGGGAATGATGGTAGCCTTTCACGCAATTCCTCCAGGGGCTCCGGCAGCAGAGCGCCAGTTCGATACAGAGAAGCTGGAGTGGGAGCTAAACTATCTTATGGAGAGCCTCGAACGCTTCTCTGTACGCGCTGGCTTTAAGTACTTTTTAAGCTTTGAACTGAAAATGTTTTTCAAGAGTTTGTGTGAACGCCTCGATCAAGCGGAGCCGAAGGTGATGGTGCACCGTGATCTACACAGTAAGAATGTTTTTCAGAAGGACGGCCAGTGGGCTCTGATTGATTTTCAGGATGCGCGCATGGGCTTGCCCTGGTATGATCTTGTAAGTCTGGTATACGATCCTTATGTCCGGATTCCACGCACGCTGCGTGAAGATCTCATCAAGAAATTTCTCTCATTATCAGGAAGACGATTTTCCGAGAATCTATTTTACATGCAGGCATTACAGCGCACACTGAAGGCAATTGGAACGTATTGCGCAGTGCTGGCCCTGAGATCGGACGCGGAATATTTTCGGGCCCTAAAGCAGGCAATCGAGTATCTGGAAGAGATAATTCAATTGGGCGGATTTCCTGATCACACCTTTCTATTCTGTAATAGTCTGCGGAAGGCTCTGGGAGACCGGGAGCTGTGAAAGGTTTCATTCTGGCCGCAGGTTTTGGCAAGCGCATGGGCACATTGACTGAAGCTCTACCCAAGCCGCTGCTACCCGTGGCCGGCGTACCCCTCGTCTACTATTCACTGTTCAATCTATACAACTGGGGTATCCGAGAAGTTTTCATAAACTTGCACTACTATCCGGAAAAAATAGAAGAGGAGCTACGCGGTTTCCCGCACCTCTCCATCCAATTCTCGCGCGAAGCCACAATCCTGGGAACTGCTGGCGGTGTTCGCAAGATTCTGGACCAGGTTCATGACGAATGGTTATTGGTTCTGAATCCGGATAGCATTCTGATTCCAACCGAGAGTATGCATCCAACTAACCTTACGCGACGTTCAAAGACCACGGGAGATCTGCTGGGGCTTGCCCGCCGCTCAGCCCAGGATACAAACACAGCTATTGACCAGCTTGGGGACGATTCACTTGTCTTCGGGCCCGGACTTCCGTTCTACTACATGGGATATTCCTTTGTGCGCACAAGCAGCCTGGCTCATCTAGAGAAGGACCGTTATGCGGAAATGGGAGATATATGGCAGGCTCAGGCGAAGAAGCGTCAATTGGCAGGTTTCCAGTATGATGGTAGCTATTTTGACGCCGGAACGGAAGAGGCATACCGCACATTGCCTACGGAAAATCTTCCGCTAAGCGATTCAGGGGCATTTAAAGAATTCATGAGGTTCAGGAGCGAACGATGAAGCAAACCCTGTTCACAATTTGTGTCATTCTAATTCTTTCGTCGCTGAATGCGCAGAATAAGGTTGAGGTTCCGTTTGCAAAGGAATCACTCGACAAAGCGGACAAGAATTTGGAGATCAGGCGGATTTCTGCGCAACTCGATGGCGCGTTTCTCCTCGATCGGCGTGCTCAAATAGCCCCGCTCCTTGAGGAAT